>NZ_JRNX01000333.1 GCF_000786645.1 Halobacillus sp. BBL2006 | reverse complement strand
AGAAAATATAAAAAAACATCCAGAGCGTTAACTCTGGATGGTATCAATATTATTCATTGCCCATTGTATGGAATACTTTTTCAACAGCACGAAGCGTTTCGTCGATGTCTTCATCTGTATGAGCAGTCGTCAGGAACCATGCTTCATATTTTGAAGGGGCTAGGTTGATGCCCTCAGCCAGCATCAGTTTAAAGAACCTTGCGAATTGGTCGCCGTTCGTATTTTCCGCCTGCTCATAATTTTCAACCTTTTCATCAGTGAAGTACACCGTCAATGCGCCTTTAAGACGGTTGATTTGAATGGAAACCCCGTAATAGCTGGCGTGTTGATGGATGCCTTCTTCCAGACGTCTCCCCAGACGGTCCATCTCCTCATAAACCCCTTCTTGCTGGAGCACTTCAAGGCAAGCGATCCCTGCTGACATGGAAGCAGGGTTTCCAGCCATTGTGCCCGCCTGATAGGCAGGACCGAGAGGAGCGACCTGTTCCATGATGTCTGCGCGTCCGCCATACGCACCGATTGGCAGACCGCCGCCAATGATTTTACCCATTGCCGTCATATCCGGTTCGATGTTAAGAAGCTGTTGGGCACTGCCGTATGTAAAACGGAAAGCGGTAATGACCTCGTCATAGATGACAAGGGCGCCAGCATCGTGGGTTAGTTGGTTCACTTCTTCTAAAAATCCAGGTTTAGGTTCTACGATCCCGAAGTTGCCGACGATTGGCTCGACGAGAACTCCAGCGATTTCATCTCCGAATTTATCCAGTGCCTCTTTGAACGGTTCAATATCATTGAACGGGACAGTGATGACATCCTGAGCAATCGATGCAGGAACTCCAGCGGAATCCGGCGTACCTAAAGTTGATGGTCCAGATCCAGCTGCCACAAGCACAAGGTCAGAGTGTCCATGATAACAGCCCGCAAATTTGATGATTTTGTTTCTTCCTGTATAAGCACGTGCCACACGGATCGTCGTCATAACAGCTTCTGTTCCAGAGTTGACGAAACGTACTTTATCTAGAGAAGGAATCGCATCCTTCAACATTTTCGCAAAACGATTCTCAAGAACAGTTGGCGTCCCGTACAGCACCCCGTTTTGGGCTGCTTTTGTAATGGCCTCTGTGATATGAGGGTGGGCGTGTCCGGTGATAATCGGTCCGTATGCCCCTAAATAGTCGATGAATCGATTCCCGTCGACATCATAAAAGTAGGCTCCTTCAGCGCGGCCCATGTAAACCGGGGTGCCTCCGCCGACGCCTTTATAGGCGCGGGATGGAGAATTGACGCCTCCAACAATATGTTCGGTTGCTTCTTTATATAGTTGTTCTGATTTAGAGAAGTTCAATGTTGTTGCCTCCTTGTCCAATGATTACCTATCTATTGTAGCATGCCTGTCCATGTTCGCAGGGGGGTAACCAAAAGAGCTCTCCTCACGAAAAGAGGAGAGCTCCTGGTTGACTGTTGTTCTTACATTCTAGAATGTTTGATGTTCACCGTTCATCTTCATGAGGAAAAAGCACCTCTGAGCTAACTGCTAAAGGCAGACGGTGCTTCAGCTGTGAGTATTTATTTTAGTATACAAACGCTGCACCAACGATGATTAGAAGGATGAAAAGAACAACGATTAGCGCAAAGCCTCCGCCATATCCGTAACCCATTCACAATTCCCCCTTTCCAATGTTTACTGTATCTTATGCCGGTGTTCGTAAAGGGGGATGTGCATTCGCCCGGTTCTAAGAACAAATTCATTAGGATGATAAAAATAACCACCTCAGGTCTCCCATAATCTGGGAGACCTGAGGTGGTTAATATTCCCATTGGGAAAGCATATTAACAAGGATTTATTCATAAGTAGTCAGTAGGACAATCTTGCTTTCTTTCAAGAAAGGGGTATATGATGTTCATCCTTTTGATTACATCGATCTGTTTAATCCTTATTGCAGCAAGCTTAAGACAGATCTTCATTTCTCTAGAATTTGAACACAAAATATTTTCTTTCCAGCTGTTTGCTTCTATTTTAATTTTATATATGATCATTATGACTGGTTTTGGAATGATTTATTTATGTTTTATCACACAGGGAATTCCTGTGTATATGGACAGTTCACAAGTACATCCACTTGGCTGGATGGAGGAGATGGGGAGGAGTATGTATTTCAGCGGGATGACGCTCTTTACCGTTGGGTATGGGGATATGATTCCGGTCGGTGTAGGACGGTGGATCGTTATATTAGAAGCTATGATCGGTTATTCGCTTCCTGCCGCCTTAGTCATTAAGGTATGGCAAAATGTTCATCATGTGGACAGCTGATATTGGAAGTTTACCTATAGATAGGGTACCCTAATGATAGAAACTTTTTTAGGAGGATCATAGATGACACTCGAAAAAGGAAAACAAGCACCACAATTCACACTACCTGCCAACAACGGAGAAACGGTATCCCTATCTGATTACAAAGGAAAAAACGTTGTTCTTTATTTTTATCCGAAAGATATGACTCCTGGATGCACAACAGAAGCATGCGACTTCCGTGATCACCATGAAAGCTTCGCTGATCTTGATGCTGTGATCTTAGGAGTCAGTCCAGATCCGGTTGAATCTCATAAGAAATTCATCGACAAACATGACTTGCCGTTCCTGCTGCTTGCGGATGAGGAACACGAAGTAGCGGAAGAGTATGGTGTTTGGAAGCTGAAGAAAAACTTCGGTAAAGAGTATTATGGGATCGAACGTTCAACTTTCATCATCGACAAGGAAGGAAATCTTTCTGAAGAATTCCGTAAAGTCAAAGTGGATGGTCACGTAGAAGCGGCTCTTACCTACATTCGTGAAAACCTTCAATAATACGAAAATCAAACCATAGCCGTTGAAGGCTGTGGTTTTTCTTTATTTTTGTATCTCATAT
>NZ_JRNX01000332.1 GCF_000786645.1 Halobacillus sp. BBL2006 | reverse complement strand
TTTGTTTTTTTTGTTTCAGACATAAAATCTCCTCCTTAGTTTATATACATATACGTGCATGGGTATAATATTTTTGAAAAATTTTATCTGCTTTTGACAAGCAGTTGAACGGCCTCATTAATGGAGTCCTCTTTATCTTGTGAATCATCAGCATCTTGAATGCACTCCACAAGATTGGAGCTCACGACAAGACCAATCGTGCGATCAATCGCACTTCTGGATGCAGACAGTTGGGTGATGACGTCTTTGCAATCTTTTCCTTCTTCCATCATCTTCAACACACCACGAAGCTGTCCTTCCAAACGCTTTACTCTATTTTTCATAGCGTCATTGTATTCCATGGTATTGACCTCCTTTTGTGGAGTTTTTTGGTGTGTGCTAACCAGCACATGAATCATGATATACCCCATAAGGTATATTGTCAACAGTAAAGCTGAAAAAATTTTAGGATAAGCGACTGCACCTTTTGGAAACCATATGACAAAGGGGTGAGACAGTGGAGATATGGATGGACTCAGTTAAAGTACTTGGAAGAATTATTGCCATTCTACCTTTGTTGTTATTTATCGGTTTATTTATGTGAAAAAGGTCTATAGGTGAATTACCTGTCTTCGCTTTTCTAGTCGTACTGGTATTAGGTTCTGTGGTTGGTGAGGAAATTTGAAAATCTACACAAGGGGTGGGGGGTATGAGCTTCCTGTGATCTTGGATGGAGAAATTCAGCGAGACATTTTATTTAGTACAAACAGGGATGAGGAATGGCTCGATAATCAATTGAAAATTCAAAAGATCTCCAGCCCTGAGGATGTATTCGATGCGGCTGTTACCGATCAAGGAGAATTCACAGTATTGAGAAAAAGGAAAGGACCAAACATTCCACCGATGCAACACTAAAATGAAATCGTAAATAATAGGAGATAACTTCCTCGATATTATATTTATACTTTTATGATCTTCATGTTCTTTTCGATATAAAAACAAACTCAGAAACAATGGGTTTGCCAGTGAACAATCCATACCCTGTGCTGTATTTATTGGTTCAATTGAATCAGGAAATAAGAAATGGATACGATCCTAAATATTCTTTTTATGTCCTCTTTCAGTTACAAAATACCACTTATCCCAAAAAATAAGCGAATCTATATACCTAAATAATGCTGGTCGGCATCCTGAACGGCCCGTAAATACAAGTTATTTCAAAATTACCCTCCTACAAAAAACCCCTGATGTGGAATCGATTCCTGTATCTTTAATATTATTTTTTTAGCGTATTGAAACCGCTGTATTCCATTTATTATGAGCGCTTTCAATGGTACTGCTGTCTGCTCGAGGTGACAAAAGACCCTCTTCATTTCATTGTTGAATATCCATTTGATTCCTTGAGTTCCATACATTAGTTTTAATTCGAAAGCTTTCATCCATAAATTTTACGAGGAGTGTGAATGATGAAGAGAGGTAAAAGGTTATCAGTAGTACAGGGTGTAGCATTATCCGCGATTATGTTAGTCGGAGGATTAGTTCAAGCTCCAGGAATCGTGAGTGCAGCTGAACAGAATGAGACAGAAACGGCGGTATGGTCACGTGAAGACGCTCAGAATTACAATCTGTCTGAGAACAACACGGCACCAAATATCGACAACGTTGATGAAGTCGCTCCTGATTATTGGGTATGGGATACGTGGCCATTACGTAATCGTGATGGATCGATTGCAACCGTAAACGGGTATAAAGTCGTTTTTGCACTGACAGCATCGAAAGATTACACGTGGAGCGGACGTCACGATCATGCTGCTATACGCTACTTCTACTCTAAGAACGGTAAAGACTGGGAAATGGGCGGTTTAGCTTATGATCAGGAAAAAGCATTAGGATCTCGTCAATGGGCTGGTTCTGCCATGATGGAAGAGGACGGAAAAGTACACTTATTCTACACAGCGAGTGGTCGTAAGGGAGAAGAAACAACAACATTTGAACAGCGTCTGGCTAAAACGACTTTCGACATTGGTGTAGATAAGAAGAATAAATCCATTGAGTTGAGCAACTTTGGAGAGCACATGATCCTTGCTGAAGCTGATGGAGAATATTATGAAACACAAGATCAAAAAACAGGGAATATTATTTATTCCTTCCGTGATCCTTGGTTCTTCCAAGATCCTAAGACTGAAAAAGAATACATCATTTTTGAAGGTAATTCTGCTGGTTATGAGAAGACTTTAGATCCTGAAAATATCGGCAGTGAAGAATTCAGAGAGAATCATGAAGTTCCAGCAGGCGCTGAAGATTATAACGGAAATATTGGGATTGCTTCTGCAGAAAATGGAGATTTGACGGAATTCGAATTGCTTCCTCCACTTCTTGAAGCAGATGGTGTAAATCAACAGTTAGAACGTCCACACGTTCTCGTTAAAGGCGGACAGTACTACCTGTTTACAATTTCTCACCAATTCACCTTTGCTCCTGGTCTTAACGGTCCGGATGGACTTTATGGTTTCGTTAATGAATCTCTTCGCGGAGACTATGAGCCTTTAAATGATAATGGACTTGTACTCGCTAACCCTGAAAATGATCCATTCATGACTTATTCTCACGCTGTTATGCCAAACGGTACCGTCATTAGTTTTGTGAATGAGTACATCGACGAAAACGGTGATCGACAACTAGGTGGAACGTTTGCTCCAACATTGAAGCTATCTATCCATGGAGATGAAACGAAAGTTAACGGAACGCTTAAGGCTGGTCAAATCATTCCATCACACTAGAAAGGGGGAATTCCTGTGACTAAGAAGTCGAAAGTCTTCGGGTCAATTTTAGGTATGGCTACGTTGTTCTCGAGTGTACTTTCTCCAATGAGTGCATTTGCTGAAGAAGGTACGTCCAATTGGACGAGAGAAGATGTGACAAAGATTGAACAAAACGTAGACAATACAGCTCCTCAGATTTCGAAAGAAGATTTAGAGCAAATTGCGCCAGAATACCACGTATGGGACACATGGCCGCTTCGAAACAAAAATGGTTCGATTGCAACAGTGAACGGATATAAAATCATTATGTCACTGACAGCACCAAGCGATGTTATGCCAGGTAAACGTCATGACATAGCTGAAATCCGCTACTTCTATTCTAAGAACGGAAAAGACTGGAAGCTTGGTGGGGAAGTTTTTGAAGATGGTCAGGCTCTTGGTTCAAGACAGTGGGCAGGATCTGCAATGATTGATGACGGCAGAATTCATTTCTTCTATACAGCAACAGGAAGAAAAGGCGAAACGCAGCTAACATATGAGCAGCGTCTTGCTAAAGCTTCTGCTGATGTAGAAGTGGCAAAAGGTGATATTCAATTCACCAACTGGTCCGATCATGAGATCATCTTAGAGCCAAAAGGTGAGTATTACCAGACAAAAGAGCAATCTGCACAAGGTGATATTGCCTATGCTTTCCGCGACCCTTGGTTCTTCCAGGATCCGAAATCAGGGAAAGAGTACATTCTTTTCGAAGGCAACTCGAACGGGACACCAGCTGAGCGTACATGCCAGTCTGAATATATCGGATCTGAAGAATTTGCAGATGACCATGATGTACCTGAAGTGTCCAAGCTTTTCAATGGAAGTATTGGGATCGCTGAAGCTAAAAATAGTGAGCTGACTGAGTATGAAATTCTTCCTCCAATCATGGAAGCGAATTGTGTCAATCAGGAGCTGGAACGCCCTCATATCGTTACTAAGGGGAACCAATATTACTTGTTCACAGATACGCACAAGAACAAATTTGCATCTGGAATCACAGGTCCGGACGGTCTGTATGGTTTTACATCTAAATCATTAACAGAAGGCTATGAGCCGTTGAACGGTGATGGCCTGGTCGTTGCCAATCCTGAAGATGAGCCTTATCAGACATACTCATGGATGGTGATGACGAATGGCACAGTGATCAGCTTTGCTAATTTCTATGATTTGGATGGCCTGAGTATCAATGAAATCGGTCTTCAATCGGAAGAGTTTCAATTTGATCACTTTGGCGGCACCTTAGCACCTTCGCTTAAACTTTCTATTCATAATGATGAGACTCAAATCGTGAAAGAGATGGATGCAGGGGTATTCAAATAAATAAAAAAGTCAAAGGCATGCTGCCTTTGACTTTTTTATTTATACAGTTCGGTCAATACAACCAATTAATCGTTCTTCAATATCTCTGGCAATCGCCTGAATCTTTTCATCTTCTACCATTTGAATGAGGGAAGTTGGCTTCGGCATACCAATTTTAGTCGTTCCATCTTCGGTGTAGACGACCATTTTACACGGGAGGAAATAGCCGGCTAACGTATTTTCATTCAACACACGCTGAGCTTCCTTAGGGTTACACACCTCTAAGATTTTAAAATCCTTTTCAAACTCTAATCCTTTTTCTTGAAGCTTATTCTTGAGGTCAAAGTTCCAAAGCACTCCGAATTTTTCTTCCATCAGGTTTGCCTCTAAGCTCTCAACGGCTTCGTCCATTCCTTTTTTTGTTTCAACTGTGTAGTCAAACATAAGCATCCTCCTTAAAGATTAGACTCGCTTTTCACATACCCTGCAACGTATGTGTGTAATCATCTTTTCAGTTTTCGTCATCATCTGAAAGATCACTGTTGCCCTCATAATGATAGCCATTAATCTCGCTTTTCGTAGGGGCAGGATCGTATAAGACATACTTTTTCCTGCGCGTCCTAAAAAAATTCAGAAATGAAAATAGGATGCCAAAGATGAGTATAGGACGATTTGTGAAATAAGAAATTACAAATAAAGTACCAGTTATAAGTATGGATAGGATTTCAAGTGCTCTCAATTTCAGAACCTCCAATAAGTATGTGCTCTTCATTACGGTTATCACAAGGCGATTGTTTCAAGGAATGAAAAAATTTAGATTTTTATAACAAATTTACTTGTAATAAAACACTATTATATGTAATAATGAGACCAAGATATTTTGAAAGCCCTTTCTTTTGATGGTTTAACAGATGTTTTATTACTATATAAATTGTAATTAAAAGGTGTGACAGGAATGATTGATACGAAATCTTTAATAAAGAAAAAGGATAGTCGGTCCGCTGATTATCCCAGACCACAGTTTCGTCGTAGAGATTGGGTTGATTTAAATGGTACATGGAAGTTTCGGTTCGATGACGATGAATTAGGTGAAAAAGAAGCATGGTTTTCGGGAGATGTCTTAGAAGGGGAGATCCAAGTTCCTTATGCCTACCAAAGTGAAAAGTCCGAAGTGAATGAGCAAAGTCAGCACCAAGTCGTTTGGTACGAAAAATCATTTGAATGGAAAAAATCGAAAAATGAACTATATCTCCATTTCGAAGCAGTGGATTATTTCACAAAGGTCTGGGTGAATGGACAGTTCATTGGAGAACACGAAGGAGGGCACACGCCTTTCAGCTTTCTTATCAGTCCAGTTTTAATAGACGGAGACAACACCATTACCGTACGGGTTCAAGATGATAATAGTGTAGAACAACCGATTGGAAAACAATCTTGGAAGTCCGATAATTTCCTATGTTGGTACACTCGAACCACGGGAATTTGGCAGCCTGTTTGGCTGGAAGAAGTGGCACCCATCCATCTAGAAGACGCAAGAATGACACCAAAGGTGGAAGATTCGTCATTACACGTCCAAGGAAGTATTAAAGGGCATCAGCATCCGGTCTATTTAGAAGCAGAAGTGTTTTTTCAAGGAGATTGGATTACTACTGCGGGCGCATGGGTGAATGCAAATCAAAAGACAGTAGAAATCTCACTGGATATACAATCCGATCTAGCTGATTTTCGTGTGTTTTATTGGTCTCCGGACACGCCCAATTTATACGATATTCGCTTTACATTAAAAGACAGGGAACGGACGTATGATCAAGTCGATAGTTATTTTGGGATGAGAAGCATAGAGACTGATGGGGAAAGAATTCTTTTGAATCGTGAAAGCTTTTATCAGAAGTTGATACTGGATCAGGGGTATTACCCTGGCTCGCTCATGACGGCAACTTCCAAGCAGATGGAAGAAGACTTGAGAAAAGTGAAAGAAATGGGCTTTAACGGAGTAAGGCGTCATCAAACCATTGCGGATCGACGTTATATGTATTGGTGCGATCGATTAGGTCTTGTGATGTGGGCAGAGATGCCGAGCAGCTTTCATTTCTCTACCACCTCGATGTCCCGAATGATGGACGAGTCGCGCAAAATGAATGAGAAGCATTACAATCATCCTTCCGTAATTATATACACGCTCATGAACGAATCCTGGGGTGTGAACGAAATCTATCATCGTAAAGATCAGCAGAACTTTGTAAACGCTTTATACTATCAAGCGAAAGCGATTGACCCGACAAGGCTTATTGTTGGAAACGATGGATGGGAGCATACATTGACCGATATTCTAACGATCCACGACTATAATTCTGATGCTGAATCGATGAGACAAAGCTATGAGAAAAAAGATGAATTTGTAAATGGCAGTCCATCCAAAACAAGTCGTAAACAGAATTACGCGAAGGGATATCGATATAGCGGGGAGCCCGTTATGGTTAGTGAATATGGCGGTATAGCCTACGGCTCATCAGATGACAATGACTGGGGTTATGGATCCAGACCGGAGTCTAAAGGAGAAGTGCTTGACCGTTTAGAGCAATTGACCAACGTGATAATGAATACTGAATTCATACAAGGCTTTTGTTATACCCAGTTGACAGATGTAGAGCAGGAAGTAAATGGTTTACTAAATCAGGATCACGAGTATAAGTTTGATCCAGAAAAAATAAGAAAAATTATCGCACAGCAGTCCAACGGTTTCGTTTTTGAATGATACTGAGGAGGTAAGAAACGATGGAAACAGCAAAATCAATGGCTTCAAAAGAAGTGGATAAGCGTGAGGATATAAAAACGAAGGAATTTGCATCGTATTTTGGGTATGGATTTGGACAATGTATCAGCTTTGGGTTAGTCGGCTCCTATATTTTGTTTTTCTACACCGATATTTTAGGGATTTCAGCAGCTGCTGCAAGTATGATTTTTCTGATCGCTCGCACGTGGGATGCGATCAATGATCCGATGATGGCATCAGTAATGGATACGTTACATTCCAAGCATGGAAAGTTCCGCCCTTATTTGAAGTACATGCCCTTTTTTATAGCAATCATTACGATTGTCTGTTTTCTTCCGCTGGATGGACTTAGTAGTACAGCTAAAATCCTCTTCGCTGGAGGTACCTACATCCTGTGGGGGATGATCTACACGGTTTCTGATGTACCATACTGGTCTTTATCGACTGTTATGAGTCAGGATGCTCAGCAGCGTACCAAACTAATTACGTTTGCTAATATGGGTGTCTTTGCTGGGATCGGTCTATCTCCTGTTGTGTTTATTCCCCTGGCTGAATGGCTGGGACAAGGCGATCAGGGGCAAGGGTATTTGTTAGCTACCGTCGTCTTGATGGCTTTTGCTCTTCCTATCATGCTCAATGGCTTCAAGAATACAAAAGAAAGAGTGAAGCCTCCAAAAACAAAGGTGAAGTTATCAGATGCCGTGCGGGCTGTAAGAGCCAATAAACCAATGTTTGCTGTTTTAGTCGTATTTTTCTGTAATGTGTTCATGAACATTACGCAAGCGTTAAATGTATTCTTCTTTACGTACAATCTTGGAAACGCTTCCCTGATGTCAATTTTCGGAGTCATAAGTTTGGTAAGCTGTGTCGGCTTCTTTGTCATTCCTAGTCTCGCTCGTCGGTTCAAGAAAAAGCATCTGCTGATGACAATCGTAGCTTTGGATATCGCTATTCGAATTGTGTGGTTCTCTGTGGGCTACTCGAGTGTCGTTGTATCGTTTATCTTCATTGCAATTACGATGCTTTTATATACGGCCACAGGTCCTTTGATTTCTTCAATGCTGGCAGAAACGATTGAGTACACTGAATTGAAGACAGGAAAAAGGAATGAGGCGGTAACCTTCTCAGGGCAAACCTTTACAGGTAAACTATCCGTAGCTATTGCCGGTGGACTGACTGGAGTGATTTTGACTTGGATCAATTATGCTCCAAATCAAGAGCAATCAGTCGCCACAATGGATGCCCTGTTCTTCGTCGTAGCACTTCTTCCGGCCCTTGGTTCATTGATTCGTCTTATAGTCATGTATTTCTATTCCTATACGGAAGATGAGTATAATGACATTGTAGAAAAGCTGGAAGAAAGAAAATTAAAAGAAAACCCAACGCATTAATTGGTACCCCTCTGCTGTTCGGCGGAGGGGTTTTATGATAGGCACTTTTAGTCTGCTATAATTGGTATAGAATACATAGAATCGCAGGTGGTGTGAAAGTGAAAAGTTTACAATTGTCATTTAATAATATGCTTTCGATCAGTAAGGCGTTAGCCAATCAGACGCGCATTGAGATTTTGAAGATTCTAAGTGAAAAACCACATAACGTGAATGAACTGAAAGATAAATTGGAACTCCCTTTTTCTACAACAGCATCGCACGTGAATAAGTTAGAGGAGGTAGGTTTAATTGTAACGGAGCTTGTCCCAGGAAGAGGTACACAAAAAGTGAGCGCGATCAATTACGATCGAGTTGTGATGAACCTCTTCTCAGAAGATTCTGCTGTGGACGCACATGAACTTAGCTTTGAAATGCCAATTGGTGATTACTTAGACTGTCATGTAGTCCCCAACTGTGGTTTAGTGGACGAGAACGGATATATAGGGATGCAGGATGATCCTCGAGCGTTTTACGAACCGGAAAGAAAAAGAGCGCAACTGCTTTTCTTCAGAGACGGCTTTGTAGAATACCGTTTTCCGAATCGCGTACCATATGGCTTTCAAGCGAAAGAAATTGAGTTCAGCGCTGAAGTTTGTTCAGAAGCCCCTAACTACAAGCTGGATTGGCCTTCAGATATTACGGCGTGGGTGAACGGTCATGAAGTAGGAACATGGACATCCCCAAGTGATTTTGGTGGTGAACGAGGTCTGCTTACTCCGGATTGGTGGAGAACGAATTATACCCAATATGGTTTATTAAAACAATGGAAAGTCACAAGAGACGGCTGCTTTATAGACGGATCGAAAGTGGAGAATTCTATCTCTCTTGAAGACTTGATGGTAAGTGATCAACCTTATATTTCTTTTAAGCTTGGGATTAAGGAGGATGCCGTAAACGCTGGAGGCATGAACTTATTTGGCCCCAAATTCGGAAATTATGAACACGGCATCATGATGCACTTAAAGTATGAAAAGAAAAATTAATGAAAAGCAACGGAGAAAGAATTTTCTAAATCATTTAGCAAATTAAATTGACAAAGCCGATAAGCTATATTATGATTGGCAACATCAACAAAACAAACGAATAACTTTTCTTCTTATCTAGAGAGGTGGAGGGACTGGCCCTACGATACCTCGGCAGCGGGACTGATGATGAATCATCAGGAACTGTGCCAATTCCAGCAGGTGCTTTATGCACTTGAAAGATGAGAAGAGACGGTGTCTCATACATATTGAGAGCCCCTCTTCTTATTTTTTTAAAAGAAGAGGGGCTCTTTTCGTTGTTAGGGGAAAATAGGGGGAAGACGATGATCCAGTTTGAAGGTGTTTCGAAAATCTATGATCATAACGGCCGTGATTTAAGAGCGGTCGACCAAGTAGATTTAAAGATTGATAAAGGCGAAATTTTCGGTGTGATCGGTTTCAGCGGAGCGGGGAAAAGTACGCTTGTCCGCCTTGTGAATTTATTGGAACGTCCGTCAGAAGGAAGGGTGTTCATTGACGGGGAGGACTTAACGAAACTTCAAAAACCACAATTGCGCAAAGTCCGGAAACGAATCGGAATGATTTTTCAGCATTTCAACTTACTCGAATCGAAAACGGTCCGCCATAATGTCGCTTTTCCATTAGCGATTTCTGGTACACCAAAGAAAAAAATCCAAGCACGAGTCGAGGAAATTCTTAAATTTGTTGGACTTTCGGATAAGGCGAATCAATATCCAGATGAACTTTCAGGAGGACAAAAGCAGCGAGTGGGGATTGCGCGTGCCCTCGCTACATCACCGGATATTCTTCTATGTGATGAAGCGACTTCCGCTCTTGACCCTGAAACCACTAAATCGATATTAAAGCTCCTTCGCCGTGTCAGGGACGAGTACAATATCACAATCCTTATGATAACTCATGAAATGAATGTGGTGAGAGAGGTTTGTGACCGGGTGGCCGTCATGGAAAATGGGAGGGTGATAGAAAAGGGCTCCATTTTTGACTTATTTTCAGCCCCGCAGCATCCGACGACAAAGAATTTTGTCAGGACAGTGATGGAAAATGAAATCCCTGCATCCATATTAGAAGGCATCGAAAATAGAAAGGCAAGTCGTAACATATACCGTGTAACCTTCGTTGATGAAAGTGCAGGTCAGCCGATTCTCTCCCAAGTATCCAAAAATTATTCGGTTGAGGTAAACATATTGTTCGGTCAAATCACGGAACTGCAAGGCATTCCGTTTGGTCATCTTGTCGTCGAGCTTCAAGGTGACGACAAAGAGATATTAAGAGCCATCAATCATATTCAATCAAACGTTACCGTACAGGAGGTGGAAGCACATGCAGGTTAATTTAGTTGATTTTTGGCCGAGAATCTTAGAAGCCACGAACCAAACGTTACTAATGGTCGGCATATCGCTGTTATTGGCTACGCTCATCGGTGTTCCGCTTGGGATCGCGTTGGTCGTAACGAGAGGCGGGGGATTACTGGAAAACAGAGTGGTCTTCAACGCATTCAGTACAATTGTGAACTTTTTCCGTTCGATTCCATTTATTATTCTTCTCGTCGCTATTCTTCCATTGACGAGGCTGGTCGTAGGATCGTCCATCGGAACAGCGGCAGCCGTTGTACCCCTGGTCATTTTCTCAGCTCCATATATTGCGAGATTAGTAGAGAGCAGTTTATTAGAAGTAAAGCCGGGAGTCATTGAAGCTGCGGAAGCGATGGGAGCAACACCGTGGCAGATCATTTTTAGAGTTTACATACCTGAAGCATTAAGTTCAATCATCTTAAATTTGACCATTGCCACGATTGGTTTGGTTGGGGCTTCTGCTATGGCAGGGTTTGTCGGTGGCGGCGGTCTTGGCGATCTCGCCATCTCTTATGGTTATCAACGCTTCGAAACCGACATCATGATTGCTACAGTTTTATTACTTGTGCTCATCGTACAAGTTACGCAAACGATAGGAACCTTTGTATCTAAAAAAATTCGCAGACAGTAGGAGGATTCATCATGAAGAAATTATTCATTTTATTAAGTATTTTACTATCGGTGGGAACCGTTTTAGCGGGGTGTTCAGAAAAAGGCTCTGCTGAATCGGAAAAGAAACAGGTCGTTAAAGTAGGATTGAACGGGTCAGGAGTACCGATTTGGGAGAAAATCAAAGAAAAAGCAGCAAAAGAAAATATTGAAATTGAACTGGTTGAATTTGCGGATTATGTTCGCCCCAATATGGCGTTAGCGGATGGAGACATCGATTTGAATGCTTTCCAGACCGTTTCATACTTTGATTCCTTCATAAAGGAACACAATTTGGATTTAGCACCGATTGGAACGACATTGATTGCTCCAATGGGCATATACTCCGAAAAGTATGAGGATGTAAACAACATCCCCGAAGGAAGCTCCATCGCTATCCCTAAAGAAGCGACCAACATGGGCCGTGCGCTTTTGCTTCTCGAAAAAGCGGGCTTGATCGGTCTGCCGGAAGATTTTGATGGAAATGGATCTTTAGACAAGATCAAAGAAAACCCTAAGAATCTGAAGTTTGAACCGATTGTAGCTGCTCAAACTCCACGTGTCCTGCCTGATGTAGCTGCTTCTATCATCAATAATGGCGTGGCAGTAGAAGCTGGATTCGTGCCGGTGGATGATGCCATCTTTATTGAAGATGACACTGCTCAACCATATATCAACATTATTGCAGCAAGAGCAGATGAAACCGATAAAGAGGTTTATCAGAAAATCGTAGAACTTTACCAAGAGGAAGATGTAGCGAATCATATCAAAGAAGTCTATAACGATTCACTAATCCCTACCTTTGTCCCGCTTGAAAAAATTGGTTGGTAAAGGAGCTTAGAAATGAGTACAAACGTGAAAGCGCCTCTAAGTGAGCGTATCGCCTCATTTATTGACAGTAATAAAGAAACGTACATTAAAACGAGTCACTTGATTCACGATCGTCCTGAAATCGGAAACGAAGAAGTGTATGCCTCCGATCTCCTGTGCCAGGTGCTGAAAGAAGCTGGGTTTACAATCGATCGTCTTATCCCAGAACATCCAACGGCTTTCATTGCTTATAAGCCTTCAAATAAACCTGGGCCAAAGATCGGGTATTTAGCTGAGTACGATGCATTGCCAGGTCTCGGGCACGCCTGTGGTCATAATATCATTGGAACTGCATCTGTTGCAGCGGCGATTGCGCTTGGAGACGTGATTGAAGAAACAGGGGGAGAAGTTTATGTGCTCGGTACTCCTGCTGAAGAAGGTGGTCCGAATGGTAGCGCGAAAGGAACTTTTGTAAGACATGGTCTTGTGCAGCATCTTGATGTGTGTATGATGGTACATCCCCTCGGAAGGACGTCCGGTTCAGCGCCAACACTAGCTGTAGACCCGGTGGATTTTGAATTTTTCGGTCGAACGGCCCATGCAGCTAGTAACCCGGAAGATGGCATCAATGCACTTGATAGCGTCATTCATTTATTCAACGGAGTCAATACGCTTCGTCAGCATGTGACAGAAGATGTACGGATGCATGGGATCATTCTCGATGGTGGAGAATCACCAAATATTGTCCCAGATTACGCCCGCGCGCGTTTCTACCTTCGGGCGGCCACCAGGGAAACATGCGATACCATCACCGACAAAGTGATCAGGATCGCTGAAGGTGCTGCTCTTATGACAGGCGCAGACTATAAAATGACTCGTATCCAAAACGGAGTAGATAATTTCAAGGTGACCCCACGGTTTGATCAGGTTTTTCGTGAAAAAATCGAAGCGCTTGGAGAAGAGTATCATTTAGAACGCAAAGGGCTTGGTTCAACGGATGCCGGTAATATCAGTCAAGTAGTGCCAACTATTCATCCTTATATTAGTATTGGCCCGGATGACCTTGTTGCTCATACAGTCGCTTTCAGAGAAGCCGCGCGTTCAGAAGCTGGGGATCTAGCGT
>NZ_JRNX01000331.1 GCF_000786645.1 Halobacillus sp. BBL2006 | reverse complement strand
TCAAGCGCCTCCGCTTCTTCGTCATTGAGCGGGAGCAGGGGCAGACGGACACCGCCAACCTCCACGCCACGAGCGTTCAAGGCCGCTTTTACCGGGGAAGGACTTGGAGCAGAGAAGATCGCTTTCATTACAGGGACAAGCTTCTGGTGCATGCGTGCGGCAAAGGCCCCGTCACCGGTCCGGTAGCTTCGAATCATTTGCTGCATTTCGTTTCCGATGACATGAGCAGACACAGAAACGATCCCCGTTCCGCCAATCGAAACAAATGGCAGGGTATTCGTATCTTCGCCGCTATAAACAGAGAAATTATCTGGGGTCTGACTGATAATCTCAGTTGCGGCATCCAGGTCGCCGCTTGCTTCTTTAACGGAAACAATATTTTTGATTTGAGAAAGACGAATGACTGTGTCTGGTTCCATATTGACGACACTGCGTCCAGGAATATTGTAGAGCATAACGGGCATGTTTGTGGATTTTGCAATCGTACGGAAGTGCTGATACATTCCTTCTTGTGACGGCTTGTTGTAATACGGAGTGACGAGCATCGCGGCATCCACGCCGGCTGCTTCTGCTTGCTGCGTCAATTGGATAGAAGCGTTTGTGTTGTTGGATCCGGTTCCTGCAATGACAGGGACTCTCTTGTCGACAACCTCGACGACAAATTTGAATAGGCTTACTTTTTCCTCTGTCGTTAAGGTAGGGGATTCTCCTGTTGTACCTGCAATCACTAAAGCGTCCGAACCGTTGGCGATCAAGTAGTTGACTAGCGTTTCCGTTGCATCAAAATCAATGTTTCCTTGTTCGTCGAATGGGGTCACCATTGCTGTTAATACTTGGCCGAAATTCATTTACCTCACACACCTTTTGAGAAATTTTTTAGTATCTTTCGAGGTCGTGAGGGCCTTACGGCAGCAGAAAAACAAAAAGGCAACAACGAGAGCCTCGTTGTTGCCGTAGAAACTTTTTTAACCGTTCCTGCGTAAGATAGCCCTCCATATAGTCTCCTATATGACAGTCCTGCACCTCTTAAGCAACAGAACCAACGTCCGGAATATGAGATTCCTTCCGCTTCGGCAAAATCCCCTTTCCCCATGTGTCGTCGGATCTCATTCTCCTCAACATGCGTACTCATGTATTTGCACCTCTATCCTTACTTCAAATTTTCTTTGAAATAAGAAAAATATTTAGTTAAATGAATTGTAGCAAAAATTCTGAATCACTACAAGAGGGAAGTTTAAAAGGGTTTTTGAAAGGGAGTAGAATTTTTAGTATTCTGCTAATGAACTTAAGTGCAGGATTGTTGAAGGCTTGAATTCGAGATACGGGTCCGTTGCCGTGAAAAAAGCCTGTGGGTGGTTGGAAACGACTCCCTTTCCTGCGGGGGAACTGGCAAGCCTCCTCAGTCGTTTCACTCCCTGTGGGGTCTCGCCGTTTTCCAGTCACCCCATCTATCATTGAGGTTCACGGACCCGTCTACATGGGAGAAGTTAATCGTCTTTATGCATCCATATGGTTTAAACAGTTCTGCCTGTTTAACGAAGCGGCATAGAAAGTCCATTGTTATCTTAGCAAGAAGATGATGGTGTGTTTCCGTTCTCCAAACAATCGCAAGGAGGTCCGGGGAATTTCGAGACTCCTGTGGGAACAAAGTTCAGGGTGAGATCCCGCAAGGCAAAGCCTGAGGAAGCTCACCGAACTCCCACGGAAAGTGTTCGAATGCGGAGACGCCCTGGTAGACACGATTCGCATAAGCAGGAAATCAAAAGGAATGTGCCTTTTCATTCCGTCGATTCCCTGCTTATGACGCAAGTGTCTGGGCGATGGAGCTGGGCGAGGGATTTCCAGGACCTCCTTTTCTTTTCAAGGCAACGGAAACATTACATAAAGTTGAAACTGGGTCTTCAAGATAAGGGAGCTTTCATGGATCAAGGGTATTTAAACGATCGTTTATTTAAACCATCCTTTTTCTTTAAAACGCGAAATTGCTTCAATCCGGTTACTGACTTCGAGCTTCTCCAAAATGACAGACACATAGTTTCGGACTGTCCCTGGAGTAATATAAAGCTCTTCTGAGATGCCTTTCGTATCTTTACCGTCTGCCATCAGCTGGATGACCTGACGCTCTCTTTCGGTCAAAGGATTTTGCTGGGTGAAGGCCAAGTCGACAAGCTCAGGAGAAAAGATGCGCTGCCCCGTCATGATCTTGCGAATCGCATTCGCCAGATCCTCACTAGGACTGTCCTTCAGCAGATAACCGCTGACGCCAGCTTTTCGAGCACGATCGAAGTAACCGGGGCGGGCGAATGTCGTCAAGATGATGATTTTACAAGCCTCATTACTCAATTCTTCAGCGGCATCCAGTCCATCTTTGACGGGCATTTCAATGTCCATGATACAAACATCTGGCTTCCATTCACGTACTAATTTACAAGCTTCTTCACCATTATTGGCCTGACCGACAACTTCCATATCCTCTTCTAAATCGAGCAGTGCTCCAAGGGCTCCCAGCAACATTCGCTGATCTTCAGCGATGACGATTCGAATCATGCGGGTCCTTCCTCCTTCGTATTTTGAATGACATTCGGTACGTGAAGAATGAGCGTCGTGCCCTGGTCGGACTGGATATCCAGACTTCCGTTGACGAACTCAAGACGCTCGCGCATTCCTTTCAATCCATAACTTTGCATTGGCTCGATATAGTCGGGAATGCCTTTTCCGTCATCCTCTACAGTCACGGTAATCTCTGTCGGCGACTGCGATATCGCTACTTTACAAGACGTGGCTTCGCTATGCTTTACAACATTTGTGACAGCTTCCTTCAGGCACATGCTCAGAACGTTTTCGATGAGAAGAGGAGCGTTCTCGATTTTCGTCTCCCCTTTGAATTCAAAGGTCATTTCGGCTGCTTCTAAAATCTGTCTTACCCGGACGAGCTCGTCTTCAAGCTTCGTTCCGCGCATGTTAGAGACCATTTCTCTCACTTCTTTGAGAGCCGTCCTGGCAGTCTGACGGATGTCATGGATTTCCGCAACAGCCTTCTCCGGCTTCACATGGATCAGCTTGCCGGCAAGGTCACTTTTCAATCCGATCATGGATAATTTTTGACCAAGGGTGTCGTGTAAATCACGGGCGATTCGTTCTCGTTCTTCAATGACCATCAATTGAGAAATCCGCTCATTCGCATCCTCCAGCTCACCTTCCAGTTTTTGCTGCTGTGTACGGTAACGGACCGTGAAAGGCAGCAGGATGATTCCGATCACCGTAATGAAAATAAACGGAAGGTGGGAAAACATCGCATCGATCCTCGTCATGAACGTCATCGTAATCGCTATAATTGTTGTCGTTAAATTCACAATGTATAAAGATAGAAAACCACCGAGATGCCTTATATTTCCGATGAAAAACGCTAGAAAAAGTGAGAAATAGATATACCCGTACTGATACGTCATGACTAGACTTATGGCCATTTCAATACTCACCCATAGATAAACAAGCCGGCTGTTTGAAATAAATGATAAGCGGTAGGACAAGAAAAATATTAAGATCATCAATATTCCGAACAGAATCTCAAGAATCGAAGACGAACGGAAAATAAAGAAAAAGGGCAGGATGCAAAAAATGATCCATATATACATACTGAGCCCTGTATTTCTCGGAATGATTTGATACCAGTTTTGCATAAGGTCCACCTCCTTGCTCAAGAGTCATTTGTTAGTAGGTCAAGCATATATGAAAAGAGGGGTCTCTGTCACGATGCTTTGTCCGTGTTTAAAAAAGAGCCTATTCATAGGGAATAGGCTCTTCAAGTCAGTTATTTACTTTTCCTGAAGGCTAGGGCGTTTGTTGTCTAGCATAGCCATTCGCTGTTTTCTTAATAGAGGCTTCACTTCTTTAAAAGAGGTGAACGTTTTATTTTTTGTATCATAGAGACGGAATCGAATGGATTCCAGGCTCGATTTCAATGTGATCGTCGTGACGTGTTGTAATGGTGGTGTTTCCTCATGAGCTTTTTCCAGGTTATAGTTCGGTACACGCGGGCTCAAATGGTGCACATGGTGAAATCCGATGTTTCCGGAAACCCACTGCAGGAATTTCGGAAGTTTATAATAAGAGCTTCCATCAACCGCTGCTTTTACAAAATCCCATTTTGATTCATCTTCGAAATAAGAATCCTCGAACTGGTGCTGGACATAGAATAACCAGATGCCGAGCACACCTGATACATACAAAATCGGCAGTTGTATAAGCAAGAATGCCTGCCAGCCGATGGCCCACACAAGCAAAGAATAAATGGCCACTATAGCCAAGTTGGTTACATAAGTGTTCATGCGTTCTTTACGCTTTGCGCCTTTTCGGTTGAAGCGGTTGGAAACGAGAAACAAGTAAATTGGTCCTAATCCGAACATGACGATCGGGTTACGGTAAATCCGATAGGCTAGTCGTGTTTTGAGAGGAGCTTCTAAGTACTCCTCGACGGTCATCACCCAAATATCGCCTGTCCCTCTTTTATCGAGGTTTCCGCTTGTGGCGTGGTGGATCGAGTGACTTCTTTTCCATTTATCGAATGGAAACAAGGTGATAATTCCTGTGATTGTTCCAATAATCCGGTTTGCTTTTTGGCTTTTCATAAAGGATTGGTGTGTACAATCATGGAAAATGATGAATAGACGGATGACGAATCCACCAGCGATCATCGCAACGGGGATGGTCAACCAGACGGATACGGAATAGCTTACATAAGCCAGATACCAGAGTAAAAGAAATGGTACAAACGTATTTAAAAGTTGGCGTACGCCTGCGGAATTATCAGGTTTGGCAAAGCTCGCTACATTTTTTTTCAATTCTTTTTGTTTATCTTTATTCATAAGACGACTCCTTCTGTGAGGTTCATTATTTATCCATCATAGGCGATACCGTTATCTTTTATAAGACATAAACGTCAGGGAGTACCCATGACACTTATCATATATTTTCTGGATAGCTCTGGAATTTATCCATAAAAAAGAAGCTCCTGGGACGCACTCAGGAGCTTCTTAACGCATCAAAGGGATTCTTTGATAATTTTTTTCGAGTAAAGGACGGACAACAGACCGAAAATCGAGTACAGCGCAGTGTACAAGCCCATGACAATCAGCATTGGTGTCCAAATTTCGGTTCCGAATAAGAACCATCCCGATTTGACGGCAAAATAACTGTGCGCAAGACCGATCGCTAATGGGATACCAAAGTTATATACTTGCTTCCCTTGGATGCCCCGGAGCAAATCACGCTTCGTAAACCCGAGCTTTCTAAGGATGGTGTAGTTCGGCTGTTCGTCTTCGCTTTCATCCATTTGCTTGAAGTATAGGATGCACCCTGACGTGATGAGGAACGTTAATCCGAGGAATCCTACGATGAACATGACTGTCCCCATGTTCATTTTCTGGTCCAAGGCGGATTGGTATTGAGACTCATTCCCTGCCATTTCATCTAAGTTTAACTCATGATAGATCTCATTAGCCGTTTTGACTTGATTTTGGCTATCGAGTTCAACTCCAATATGAACAGGTGGAAAACCTTCTTGAATAACTGGGTCTTTATCCTGCTGAAGCGATGCGAACAACGCTTCGTCAACAATGGCAATGGGTAAGCCGCCGCGTGTGAAGTAACCGGAAATAACGAACTTATCTTGTAACCCCTGATAATCGAGCGGGTACGATTTTTCTTTGCTGTTCAATGTTATTTCTCCGTCATTTTTCAATGAAATGAACTTTTGCATCAAATCACTGTAACCAGTGAAAATCGTTGCTCCTTTTTTTACTTCAATTCCGTCGACGGCCGTCTCGCTAATGACAGGGACGGTTGTATCCGAAGGAGTGAAGTTCATTCCTTCCATGTCAGAAGACATAATATTTTCGACATTCACGTTCGCTTGAATCACTGGTACCCGTACCTCGTGAAAATCGATATTCGCCTTATCCAACGCTCCTTCAAACTGATCGGCATCTTCCTTGCTTGCGAACGAAAAGTCTTGAGGCGAATACGTTGCTGCCTGTTTCTCAGCAGAATAGTAAGCGATATAGCTTAACGATAAGAGACCGATCGCTAAGGCAGATACCGTGGTAATAACCGTGAGCAAAAAGGCGTTGGATTTCATTCTGAACATAATGGAGGAGAGGGAAAGCACCTCATTGATATTCAAGTAGCCGTCTTTCTTTTTCCTGACCAAATTCGAAATAAAACGGACAGATCCTTTATACAATAAATACGTCCCGATAATGACGGAAGCAAGGATGAAAATCATCGCTGCAAACAGACGATTGATTGTTTTTAAATCACCCTCAAACAAAATGGTCGATACGTAATAGCCGCTTGCAATCAGGGAAATGCCAAGTACACCCATGATCATTTCCCATATTGACAGCTTCTTCACTTTTCCTTCGGCTTTCGAAGTTACCTGGAAGAGAGCTAAAATCGTCTGTCTCTTGATGAAAATGTAATTCATCAACATGATCAGAAGGTAAATGCCACCGAAGACGAGCAGGGTCTGGAAGAGAGCTTCGCTTGAAAAGTACAAGCTTGCGACAGCGTCGTTTAACCCGGTGATTTTGAAAAAGATCAGCAGGATCAGTTTCGAAATCGAGAAGCCGACGAACATCCCGATCACTAACGAGCCGAAGTAAATCAGCAAATTTTCTACACTTAGTATTCGGAAGATACGGCTTTTTGTCATCCCGATCAGTTGGAATAAGCCGATTTCCTGACTGCGTCGCTTAATAAATAAGTTGTTCGCATACAAAAGGAAGATCGAAACGATCGCGACAAGAAGGATCGAAGCGGCGCGGACGGCGGCCGTTCCTCTCACTCCCCCCTGTGCTTCTGCCATA
>NZ_JRNX01000330.1 GCF_000786645.1 Halobacillus sp. BBL2006 | reverse complement strand
GTTAAATAACCTTTAACTTCAATTTTTTGATTAAGAAAAGTCACCGAAACATCATGGAGCTTAACACAACCATAACAAAAAGGTCTGTCCCCAATGCCAAAGCACGAAGGGACAGATCTTTTAAATTTGATACCAGAATTAAGCAGATCCGAACACATTTTACTCTTATCTCTCTTTCTTAATCTTTTGTTGCTAACACGTTTTTACCCTTCTCATACTTTGGGTTCTTGTCTTCCTGCCGCCTTCTTTGATGCCAGAGAGTAATTTCAAGAGCAATGATACAGATCAACAGCCAGGCAAGTCCAAACAGAAATCCTGCTGCAACGTCAGTGAAGAAATGAACCCCCATATACACCCGGGTAATTCCAATAATTAGGGTCAGAACAGCTATAAAAATGTTGATCGGCCACTTCCATTTTTTGTCTAAATGACTGATGGCTACTAAGTAAATGATGAAGGCATAGAAAACAAGAGCTCCAGCCGAGTGCCCACTTGGGAAACTGGACGTTGCTCCATGATATTCCCCCATAAATTCCGGGCGTTTTCTTCCAAATTGAGACTTCAATAAGGCTGTTAGCGAACTAATACCTGCCATACTTACGATAAAATAAATGCCTACCCAGCGGCTCATTTTAGAAAAGAATAATAAGTAAACAGCTAGCGCAAGCGAAGCGACCGTGATCAATATAACTGACCCGGCTTGGGTAACCACTTTCAATATTGGATCAATTCCTTGAAATGAAGTCGCCTTTACGAAATCAAACGCTGCTTGATCGATAGCAAATTTTTGGTCTGCTAAAACACCTGCAGCCAAGTCCATAAAATAATAAATACTAGCCCCTAGCGAAAGAAACCCAATGAGAATCAAAAGGATTGATGTCGCAGAGAGGTCTGAAAGTTTCGTACCTGAAAACAACATACCGTACACCTCTATCAATTTTATTGTATGTATTTTTTCCCTACTAGCCTCACCACGAAACCATCCATAAATTGGAAAATTAACCTTTTTTCAAAATTGAATGTATTTAAAGGAAAAATATAACAGGAAATCGAATGAGTAAAGACAGGTTATACCAAAATGCTACAAAATTCAGGAGGAAATAAACCATGTTACAATTGCCGAAGCCCGATGTAGAACAATTTTTTCAAACTTATGGAATCGAGACGTTTATCGTCAGCCCTGATGAGTCACAACTCGTCTTCAGTACAAACTTTAACGGAAAATATAATTTATGGGCGATGGACCTGCCTAATACATTCCCATATCCGTTGACGTTCCACAATCAAAGCTGTCATCAACTCGCTTATGATAAAAAAGGAGATTTCATCATTGCGGTCGTTGATGAGGACGGCGATGAGAATGGGCAGGTTTATGCCACCCCTCCTCAGGGTGGAACGCTCAAACCAGTCCGTCAAGCTGAAGGATTTCGACACGACTTCCCTTTTCTATCAGATGATGGCAAGCGTCTGTATTATACCTCTAACAAGGACGACGAAGCGTTTATGAAGGGATACTGCTACGACTTGGAAACTGACACCGAGGAAGTCGTTGTGCACGGAGAAGACGCTCCAATCGTTTTGCTGGATAAAAGCCCAGAAGAGAAAAGCTTTCTCTATCAGAAGTTTTTTGCCAATACATACAGCTTGGCTTATGTGCAGCAGGAGGATGAGGATATACTGCTGACACCCACTGCCGAACCTCAGCACACCGTTTCAGGATCTGTATTTGTGTCTGAAAGAGAGATTTATTTGCTGACAAACTTTGAAAGTGATTTTTCCTACCTCGCCAAATTTGATCTTGAAGAAAAAGAATTCGAGAAGGTTGTGGAACTTGAGAAAGAAGACTTTTCCCAAATCAAATATGATTCGTCTACTCATTCGTTGTATATGGTCACTGAAAAAGGCGTGCAAGATTACCTTTACAACTATAAAATCTCAACCGGAGAATTAGGAAAAATCAACGCACCGGTATGCATTATCGATCAACTAGTGATTGCTGAATCTGGCAATTTGTATATACGGGGGGATTCCTCTACCATTCCAGCCAATCTATACAAGCTTACGAAAGAAGGCTGGATAACGCTGACGAATTATGGTGTACCAGGAGTAAAAGAAGAAGAATTGATCGCACCTGAAGTTGTCACTTATGCTTCATTTGACGACTTACCTATTGAAGCGCTGTTATTCCGTCCAAAACCTGAAAATGATAATGGACACGTTATTTTGTGGCCGCATGGTGGACCACAATTCGCTGAACGTGATTCATTCCGATCTTTATTCTCGTTTCTCGTGTATCGAGGATACAGCTTGTTCGCCCCTAATTTCCGTGGTTCCACCGGATACGGTATGAAGTTTACAAAGATGATTGAAGGAGACTGGGGACACGGGCCACGTCTTGATAACATCGCTGGTGTCGAATGGCTGATCAAGAAAGGATATGCTTCGCGGGATAAAGTGTTGTTGATGGGCGGAAGTTATGGAGGCTATATGTCCATGCTCCTGCATGGAAGACATCCAGAGTACTTCA
>NZ_JRNX01000033.1 GCF_000786645.1 Halobacillus sp. BBL2006 | reverse complement strand
GGAAACGAACTCCGCTTCCACAGGGGGTTTTTCTATGCCTTACGTTGACGTTCCTCCTGTTTACCCCATTAATTTCCACCTCAGGTCATCCAAAATATGGATGATCTGAGGTGGAAATTAATGGGGATATATAAAAGCTTTAATTCGAATATATACTCTTCGATATGGTAAAATGAAACAAATACTAAAAAAGCCAGAACGGTCTTTCTTATAGGAGGGCGTACATGTCCAATAGATACAATCTAGCTTCATCCGAATTCCACTCTCTTAGAACAGCTTCTAAGAAACTTTTTAAGATCATCAGTAAACGACTGAACGTGAATACCGCTTATGTGACAAGACGTGGGAAGACAACAATGACCGTTCTCAGTTCTTATAACGATAAAGAGGAGATTATTCCTGAAGGTTACTCTGTTGAATATGGAGGGACTTACTGTCGACTCATTATCTCCAATCAAGAAGATAAGATGAGCACAACAGATTTGACGAAGGATGTATTAACAAGAGATCTTGATGTTACTCCTCAGCTGAATGTCAAAGGATTCTTAGGCGTCACTTTGAGGGATCCATCAGGCCAAGTATTCGGTACTTTATGTGTGATGGATAAAGAAGAAAAAGACTTCAGTGATGACGATGTTGAATTTCTGAAGTCGATGGCCGATGTACTTTCCCATTTAATTGAACTTGATGAGACGAAATACAATATGGGATTGCTGAATGTGCCCATCATTCCGATCACCAATGGAGTCTCCATTCTAACAATTCAAGGGATTATTGATGATTATCGTGCTGAAAAAATTTTGAGAGACGTCTTAAATTACGGAGCTCAATATGAGATTGACTACTTTATCATCGATGTCTCAGGATTGGCTATCTTAGATAATGATTTTCCTCAAGTCCTGATTGACCTTGTGCAGTCATTGCAGCTTATGGGAATAGAAACTATTATTACAGGAATTTCACCTCAATTGGCTAAAAATGAGGTGAATAATACACAGCTTCTGCACTTGAATACGAAAACCGTATTTAACTTGGAAGCCGCCATGAAATATATTGGCTTTTCACTTATTGATAATAATAAATAATCAGCAATGCGCAGGGATTCCCATCCCTGCGCATTTTTATTTTAGAAGATTCCCATTTAATGTCACCTTAGGTCATCCAGAATTTGGATGACCTGAGGTAGTAAAGGTATCCTATTATTCTATGGTTTTTAGCAATTCATAAGCTTGATCCTTAGATTTGGATAGAAGTAATTCTTCTCTAAACGAAGCGTCCATCAATTTCCTTGAAAGCATTTGAAGGATTTTCAAATGATCATCACCTTCTCTTTCCTTAGGAACAGCAATCATAAAAATGAGTTTCGCATCTGAACCATCCATACTGTTCCAATCGACTCCATCCCGTTTAATTCCAAATACAACAGCCGGCTTAGTAACGGCTTCTGATTTCCCGTGTGGAATAGCAATACTCATTCCTAAACCAGTTGTACTTTCTTTTTCCCGATTAATAATTGCCTGTTTAAACTCGCCTGAAGACGACAAAATATGATTTTCATCCAACTTTTGAATCAATTCATCTATTACAGCGTCACGAGTTTCACCTTCCAAATCTATATCAATTAATTCTGGAGTAGTGATATCCGTCAATTTTGTAATTGATTGTCCTTCCTTCGGTGCTTCTTCAGTATGGTTGGAAGCTTTATGTTTAGCTACCGGATTCTCAGCTGGTATATCAACAGAACCTCCACCTGATATTGCTACACTACTAACGTCCTTTTTCAATGCATTTACCATAAAAGCTGTAACTATGATTCCTATAGCAGCCGCGATGAAAAACATTAGAACATTATTAACTGCTCCAAGCACTGCAACAATCGGTCCGCCATGCGCTACCCTATCTCCAACATTGCTTATCATCGCAATCACAGAGCCTGTCATTGACCCAACTACAATACTAGGAATAACCCGTAGCGGATCTTGTGCTGCAAACGGAATAGCCCCCTCAGTAATTCCGAAGAGCCCCATTGTAAAGGAAGCTTTTCCAGTTTCACGTTCTGCTTGTTGATATTTCTTCTTATTAATAAAGGTTGCGAGCCCCATACCAAGCGGTGGAATACAAATCGCTACAGCAATAGGACCCATAATTTCATAGTTTCCTTCAGCAATCATTGCAGCTCCAAATAAAAAGGCTACTTTATTGAATGGTCCGCCCATATCTACCGCTATCATCGCTCCTAAAATTAATGCAAGCACAATAGAGCTTGTTCCCTGCATACCTTCGAGCCATTGTGTCAGCCCTTCAAAAATTCCTGCTACCGGCGCACCAATAATGAAAATAAACAAAAGACCGACGATGAGTGAAGCGATAACCGGAATAAAAATGATTGGCATGACCGGCTGAATGGCTTGAGGTACTTTTAGCTTTTTGATACCAAGAACGACGTAACCTGCTAAGAAACCCGCAATGATTCCTCCGATAAACCCAGCTCCTGCTTCACTTCCATAAAAGCTTCCATTCGCTGCAATATAGCCTCCTATCAACCCAGGTGCAAGACCAGGACGATCTGCAATACTAACCGCAATGAACCCTGCTAAAATCGGTACCATAAAGCTGAAAGAAGCTGCACCTAAACTTTCAATCTGTTTCCAAAACGAATCATCAGGGATGCTGAGTCCCCCTGGAGTCTGTTCTCCTCCTACAGCTAAAGCGATTGCAATCAACAGTCCGCCAATTACGATGAAAGGAATCATATAAGAAACTCCATTCATTAAATGGCGATAGACCGGATTTTCTTTATCTTTCTTTTGCTTTTTGACGGCATCAGCCGACGGCATTGCTCCTTTGTAAACGGATACATTTCCGTCCATAATTCTTTGAATTAATTCTTTTGGTTGACGAATTCCCTCTTGCACGCCAACAACGATCAGTGGTTTACCACCAAACCGCTCTTTTGATACCTCTTTATCACTGGCAATAATAATTCCGTCCGCCTCTGCAATATCTTGCTCTGTTAAGGCATTCTCAACACCGATGGAGCCTTGAGTCTCTACTTTAATCTCGATCCCCATTTCATCTGCTGCTTTTTGCAAATTCTCTGCAGCCATGTACGTATGAGCAATGCCGACAGGACAAGCAGTAACTGCTAGTACTTTCATGATTTTTCCTCCTTCGTTCAGTTCCTATATCTATCATAAATCGAAAATCGCTCAAAAAAATCATTCATTTTTACCGGACTTCCGGTAAAAATGAATGATTATCTTAACACTTTTTCTAAGTCTCTGACACTTCTTGCGTCAATCATTTTTTGTACTAACTCAGGTTTAGTGCTAAATCTTGAAATCATATGCATAAGAGGACGAATCTTTTTTTGATCTTGTTTAGCAATGGCTAATAAGAATACGATGGAAACGAACTCATTCCCCCACTCAATCGGTTCCTTTATTACCGCCATCGCTACAGTCGATTCTTTTACTTCTTCTGGAGGGGCATGCGGGATAGCGATTCCACCACCAATTGCCGTTCCTGAAGTTCTCTCCCGTGTAACCGCGTGATGAGAAAAGCTGGACGTCACATATCCTTTATCAGCCATTTCTTTCCCAAGCATCTCGATTACTTCATAACGATGCACTGGATTCAAATCAAAATGCACTACTCCATTTCTCAACCATTCTAGTAGCTCGTCTGTAAAGACTGGTTTTTCCGTAGATTTTTGCAAAAATTGATCAAGCTTCTTCCGATCCTCGGCCTTTAATAATGGAGATATAACGAGGTGTGGAGTATCTTTAACCTCCAATTCTTTAGTAGACAGGATGAAATCCACTCGCTGGTTCTCTAGTGTCTCTTCTAATTCGCGGATGCCAATGCATCCTGAAATTTCAATTCCTTTATAGGACTGCTCCAGCTTAGCTTGCAATAAATGAGACATACCCACGCCAAGTTCGCAGACAATTAGAACCTTTTTCTTTGTTTCCCTTTTCTTTTGAAGTCGTTCAATAGATGCTTGAAAATGTAGTACTAAATAAGCAGCCTCATCTTCGGGAATATGGATAGAATAGTTTTTGTTCACTTCCTCCAGGGCCATGACGACCATGCTGAACATATATGGATACATCTTTTTTATTTCATAGAGCATCGGATTCCGAATTGACAACCCGTACCTCACGCGATGCACTGTAGATGGTAGGTGAACCCTCAACCCATCCATAAGAATAGGATCATTTCTAAAATCAGACATCGTCATAATCTGCAATTGAGTAGTCAGTTGATTTAATATATTGTTCATCAACTTATTAGTTTTGTCATCCGTTTGTTGAACTAAATTCGCCTGATTACAACTCATTAAGTGCCATGTAAAATAGACTTTTTCTGAATCAGGAAGGGAAAGGCGCAATACTCTTTCTATATTATTAAAAATTGATACGGTCATAGAATATTCTTGCGATTGGCGAACAGTATTTATTTCCTCATCTTTGATAATGATAGACGAGTTCTGCCTCGATCGTTTCATCATGACAAGAGCATGAATAACTAAGCTTTCTACTTTTTCATCTGATAACTGCCAATTATAATATCCTAACACCCTAGTAATTGCTTGCCTAACAAGGTCTACCTCATAGGTTGGGAACAATTGAAGAATATAGGAGCTAGAATATTCCTCTTGGGCTACAAGTTCTGATAAATGCGCAAGAGCGTTCCTCTTATCGATCTCTTTACCAAGAATACTACTTCCAAGACGTTGTTTGGATACAACATTTAAACCAAATGTCTTTACCCACTTGTTGATTTTCAGCAAGTCACTTCTTATCTCTGTGGAGGTCGCGTAATATTGGTCCGCCATTCCTTGTAAAGTTAAGGGATTATTCTCTACTAGCAAATGATAAGCTATTTCTAGTATTCGGTCCTGCTCTGTACTCCATTCCGATTGATAAAGAAAGTTGAAAATACGTTTTTTCTCCTCTTCATCAACTATCAATTGCAAGCCGACACCGGGCTTACGCTGCAGTGTCGCCTTAGACTTTAGCTCCAAAAACTCTTGAATGATTTTCAAGTCATTTCGGACAGTTTTCTCCGAACATTGGAGGTCATCAGCCAGCTGTTGAACACGAACTGCCTCATTGGAATGAAGCAATAAAGTTCTCATCATTTTAGTTTGTCTTTCATTCACCACAAACACCCTCTATCGTATTGAAACCACTTTCATTCTAAAGGAAGTCCTTTATGTGTGCCAACCTTGCACCTAAATAAAGCTAAATAGTTAAATGTTGTCACCTCAGGTCATCCAGAATCTGGATGACCTGAGGTGACATTAATAACCAAAATAAATGAGCCTTGCTTTTTGCAAGACTCTTCTGGCTTCATTCAACCGCTCCGAAATCGATTCGATCTGCATATTTCTTCATTAATTTGCTGTTATGTTCAGCTGCGCCATCTACGTTCCCGCTCAGGAACACTGGCGGCTCCCCGCCTTTGTCCGCCATTATGCCGATTGCTTCGGCAAATATGGCATTCATAACTGCTGCGCCAACAACCGTTGACGTGGAAGCAAATGAAACCGGCAATTGATCATGCTGCATCACGGCATCCCCAAGAGGACTTCCATTATCAATCGCAATATCCGCTACATCGCTCAGAAATTTTCCACTCCGATGCCGGGAGGTCTGTTCTTTTGTATATAGATGAGAGGAAAGCGTGATAACGAATGCCCCTTTTTCTTTCCCTCTTAGAGCAACATCAATCGGGACTGGGTTCTTCCCGGAAGTTGAGAACACAACAAGTACATCCCCTGGCCGAATGTCCTCTTCAACCATGAATGTTACCGCGAGATCCTCCTGACGCTCCAAATTTGTGCTTCGAACGGCCCCTTCATGAAGCATCAAGCTTTCAATAAAAATTGGCCGAATCGCGGCCAGACCTCCCGCTCGGTAGTAGCCCTCCTCAGCAAGCATGTGCGAGTGGCCAGTTCCAAACAAGTGAACGATGCCACCTTGATGGATAGCCTCAGCAATCCGTGCTGCCGCTTCACGCATAACAGAATTCTGAGAATCGCTTATTTTTGTAAAAAGGGCTTGGACTTGATCAAAATACTGCTGTATCAACACACTCTTCCTTTCTACCGCTTCATCTCTGCGACGAATTTATAGCGATCTCCCCGATATGTCGATTTTACATGTTCGAAGGGAGAGCCGTCACTCAAATAAGTCGTCCGCCGAAGCAGTAAAACCGGTGAGCCAACCTCAATATGGAGCATCTCACTCTCCAATTGTGAAGCTAGTGACGGTTCAAAGGACTGGACGGCACGCTCGATGGACAAGCCCATTTCTTTTTCAATGTAGTTATAAAACGACCCTTTAACAATTTCCTCGGAAATAAGGGGTAGCTTCTCCTTAGGCAAACTTAAAATCTCATAGGCCATAGGCTCCCCGTCTCCAAGCCGAAGTCGATTCAGTTGATAAATCTCCTCCCCCTCCGGAAGCTGAAGCTCATGACTGACTTTTGCGGAAGCTTTTACAATTTGAAACTCCTTCACAAGTGTCCCAGGTTCAATGCCTCTTCTTCGCATATCCTCAGAAAAGCTCGTAAGCTGCATTAAAGGTTGTTCAATTTTCTGTTCAGCGACAAAGCTGCCTTTCCCTTTTTCGCGAACAAGAAGGCCCTCGTTCGCCAAATTCGTAATCGCCTGGCGAACGGTCATCCGGCTTATATCATATTTCTCGGCCAATTCCCGTTCTGAGGGGATCACCTCTCCAGGCTTCAATTCTTTATTTTCAATCATCGATCGCAAATGTTCTTGTATTTGATAATAGATTGGAATCGGGGATTGTTTATCAATCATATTTTCTCACTCCGTTTATGAATGGACTCCTTAAGATTCGTTGACGAAAAGCTTCGATGCCGCATCCTTATCAACAAACAGCGTCACATCGGGATGATTCTTTAATGCTGTAATCGGCCATGATCCACTAACTTCGCCCTGCACAAGCTGGTAAATCGCCTCTGCTTTTCTTTCACCGCTGGCAAGTAAGACCACCTTTTTGGCATCTAAAATCGTTTCAATCCCCATCGTAATGGCACGAGTAGGAACCACGTCTTTGGAATCGAAAAACCGGGCATTGGCTTCTCGTGTCGATTCCTTCAGTTTCACTTCATGTGTTCGCTGGTTAAAAGGTGTACCAGGCTCATTAAACCCAATATGGCCATTCGTCCCTACGCCCAGAAGCTGAATATCGATTCCACCAGCCTGTTGAATGAGCTGTTCGTAATGCTCGCTTTCCTTTTTTGGATCCTGTACAGTGCCGTCCGGTATAAAGGTCTGGTCATCCCGGAGCCCCACCGGCTGGTAAAAATGCTCCTTCATAAAAGCGTAGAAGCTCTGTGGAGAATTTTGCTTAAGACCGATATACTCATCCAAGTTGAAAGTGAGCAGCTTGGATACATCGACTTCTTCTGACTTCAGAAACCCGACCAATTGATCATAGAATCCGATCGGCGTGCTTCCTGTTGCCAGTCCTAAACGAATCTCTGGTTGTTTATGGATTAAATGATAAAACATTTCTGCACTTTTACGACTCATTTCATCATAGTCAGCAACTTTAATGATTTTCATTCTAATTCACCCCATTTTATCATGATTGACTTCGTTCCCTCTACAAAAGGTCTGCTTTACGTTATGGCCAGCATCTAAAACCACTAAGTCCGCATCTTTCCCTTTCGCGATGCTTCCTTTTCGATCATCAACACCCAGCGATTTTGCTGCATTCCATGATGCCATCTTCATGACATCCAACTTCGAACTCTCTACAAACGAACTCAAGTGACGAACAGCTTCGCTCATCCTCAATACACTTCCGGCCAGCGTTCCGTTCGCGAGTCTTGCTTCGCCATTTTTTATGTTGACTTCTTGTCCACCAAGGTCATACGTGCCTTCACGTAAGCACTTTCCGCGCATCGAATCGGTAATCAGCATCATCCGGTCGCTTCCT
>NZ_JRNX01000329.1 GCF_000786645.1 Halobacillus sp. BBL2006 | reverse complement strand
CCGGCGCTTGGCCCGCCGATTTCCCCACTTTTGACTTTAACTTCTGGATCGACTTCAACCGTGCGGTCGGTTACCAACGAGATTCCAACCCCTACTTTATTAGAGTTGTCTGGAAAAGGTGCAAGTTCAATTTTTTTCTGAAGGGTCTCATCTCCCCTTTTAATCGTAAGAGTGACTTGATCTCCCTTTTTCATGTCCGTCACATATTCAATCAAGTCCGCTGATTCTTGAATATCTTTGCCGTCAACTTGAGTGATTTCGTCTCCTGCTTTTAATTGTTGTTCAGCCGGCATGCCTTTGATGACATCCATGACGAAGACACCCTCATAGTTAATCGTAATGTTTCTGTCAGCTGCCTTATAGGCCACAACCTTTGCAGCTTCCTGTGAAGATTCCATCATCTGTAATTGAGCGTGATAGTATTCTTCTTCGGTTACACCTTCTGGACGAATTTGTTCAATAGGATAAACCTGATGAAAAGGTCTAACCTTGGCAATTACCCATTGTAATGGGGTTGCCTGTCCGCCTCGGACCGTCACGAGGTGCATATCGCCTTCACTCGGATAGCCATCTGCGACTTCCACTATAGGATCGAGGGCATCTGCCGACCCGGGTTTATAAATGTAAAAAGGGAGACGGTAAGCTCCTAAAAAAGCAACGATCAAAAGAGTAATAATTCCAGTTATTATGACGCGCTTGTTCGACTTCATGCTTTAAGACTCCTTCCAATCAGCCAAAGTTCTTTGAATTTCTTTGATTTGGGTCTCTGCGGCTGCTTCCCCTGCCTCTACAATTTCTTTTATATTTGTAAAAGCGCGTGAACTGTACTTTGATACATCTGGACGGATCATCACGTCCGCATCGGAGGAAACACCCATTGCTGTAACCAGTTCATCCTGCATAATATCGATACTTTGGATAATCACATCATAAATAGAATTAATATTTGGATCAGCATCGAAATGGGCACAATCGACAGCAATAACGATATCTGCTCCCATATCCTTTACAACAGACACCGGTACACGGTCCATGACGCCTCCATCAATATAAAGACGATCCTCAATTTTTTCAGGAACAAAGATTCCAGGAATGGCTATGCTGGCACGAACGGCGTCACTTGCAGGACCATTTCTGAATATTTTTTTCTCGCCAGCGTATAAGTCTGTAGCAATAATCGCCATCGGCAATTCAAAATCTTCTAAATTTTTCCCGAACGTAAACAAACGGATATATTCCTTGATTCGTTTACCTTGGATGAAGCCCATCTTCGGCACTGTGAAATCGAGGTAATATTTCCGTTTGAAAGTAAAGGCTAGTTTGTATAGATCTTCGATTTTTTGACCTGCGGCAAAAAAAGAGCCGACTAAAGCTCCCATACTGCTGCCTGCCACCATATCAACCGGAATGCCATGCTCTTTCAAGGTCTTCAGAACTCCTAGATGTGAAAATCCTCTAGCTCCTCCTGACCCCAGAGCCAAACCGACCTTTGGACGATTCACTTGACATTCCCCCTTCACTGACTTTGTTTTATTTTATGGTATAAACAATTGAGTTATGAGCGTACACATGGAGTATAGGTACAAGCAATAAGACCAAATATATCCTCATTCTACTATTTCTGATATTAGAAGTACAGAAAACTGTAACGCCCTCTGGAGGTGTTTCTAATTTCGAAACTAAAGACCTTTGTTTTAACCTGTTTAACAATAGGACTTGCTGCTGCCTTGATTCTTTATCCAAAGGCATCATTATCCGCAAGCTTGCGAGGTCTAGATCTATGGTGGGAGGTCGTCTTTCCATCCTTACTTCCCTTCTTTATTACAGCAGAGCTCTTGATCGGTTTCGGTGTGGTGCATGGACTGGGAGCATTGAGCGAACGGTTTATGCGGCCATTATTTAATGTCCCAGGATCCGGCGGTTTCATTTGGGTGATGGGAATGGCCAGTGGATACCCGTCTGGCGCAAAGTGGACAGCTGACCTGCGGAAAAAAGGACAGGTAACACGTGTAGAGGCAGAACGTCTCGTCGCGTTTACCAATGCTTCAAGCCCCCTGTTCATTTTTGGAGCGATTGCAGTCGGATTCTTTCATGACCCCTCTCTCGGTCTATTGATCGCCCTCTCTCATTACGGAGGCAATGTGCTCGTAGGCTTCATTATGAAATTTTATAAGAGAAACGAGGACAGCGAATCACGAGAAGCACATTACTCCACACTGGGAGAAGCATTTTCTAAAATGCATCAATCGCGAATTGATGATGGCCGGACAATTGGAAAGCTGATGGGAGATGCTGTAACACGGTCAGTCGATACTCTCCTTATGGTCGGGGGATTCATCATGTTGTTTTCCGTCTTAACAGAGCTGTTCAAGCAAACAGGGATCATGACCATTCTTTCCGCATTTCTTTCGCTTTCTGCTTTACCCGAGAGTTTTCATACTCCTCTTATCGCAGGCATGCTTGAGTTGACGACAGGAATAGGGGCCATCACACAGACTGGGGAACCATTAATTGCGCAGCTCGTACTAGTAAGCTTTATCTTGGGATTTCATGGCTTTTCCATACAAGCCCAAATTGCCAGTATTCTTGCTGAAACAGATATAAGATTTAAGCCATATGCAATGGCTCGTATAGCTCATGGCTGTCTCGCTGCCGTTCTGATGATCATCCTGTATTACTTTTACAGCCATTCAAGCTGGCAGACGAAAAGCCTGGCCATTTGGAACCCAAAAGAAAACTTCACAACACCTATTATGGAATTTTTTCACCACTATGGACCGCCGATTACATTATTGATGATTATGTTTATGATTCTCGTCAAATGGCAAAGCCATTCTGGCCAAATCCACCACAAAAACACCCCCTATCAAAAAAGTTGATAGGGGGTTTGATCTTTCTCATGGCTGTGTTTAATGAAAGTTAGGTTCTCGTGATATAGTTATTTCATAAACATACAGCAAATAAAAGTTATCCAACAATCGTGCAGGATACTGGAAGACTTGATTCCGAGATAACCGGGGTTCGTTGCTGTATTGAGGTTCAGGGTTAGTTGGGAAGCAGCTCGCTTTCCTGCGGGGATGACGGCAAGCCTCCTCGGACTCCGTCGAAGCCACTGAAAAAGTGTTGTATTAACAGAAA
>NZ_JRNX01000328.1 GCF_000786645.1 Halobacillus sp. BBL2006 | reverse complement strand
TTTTTATTTTTACTTGCTGCTTCATATTGGTCCCCCACCTGAATTGGTCTCTCTACTTATAAAACGTTTTCAGTCGGCTCATACGTTCTATCGTATAATCCTTAAGAGATTTTTACAAGCATTTCTCTTTTAAAAAAACTTCTCCTTTGTCTAAAAGCGCTTACGTCGTGTACAATCTTTTAAGTGTGAAAAGTTTACTAGATGAGGACAGAAAGGAGCCCATCCATGATTAAACTATTTATCAGTGACCTTGATGGTACACTGCTTGGAATGGATCATTTTATAAAAAACGAAGATGCTGACGCATTAAAGCGCCTTGTTGAGCGCGGCGTTCCGCTGACGGTTGCATCCGGCCGGATGGATCACGAAATAAAAGAAGTTTTGAAGCGTGTCGGTGTGATTGGACATCGTGTCAGTCAAAATGGAGCGTTTGTCTTTGATAAAGAGGATGGACACATCCACTCGAAAACTTTCGATCGTGACCTCGCTAAAAAAGTGATGGCATCAATCGATAAGGAACCGATGATCAAAACGGTCTCTACGGCAGACGAAACGTACACGAGAGAACACAATAAGTGGATTGATATCATTTCAGAACAACTTTTTCATGATATACGTATAGACCCTAATATGACTGAGCGATTCGGCGAAAGTATTTTCCCATCCAAAATCTCGCTGCACGGGAAAGAACAAAATGTGATTGATTCGTATAACCGGATCGATGACTCTTTTGGTAAAGAGATTGACTGCTTCATCTCGCATGAAACCTGTGTTGATATCATGCCAAAGGCCATCAATAAAGGCAGCGGAATCCGTTCTCTTATTGAGATACTTGGAATTGACCCCCATGAAGTGGCCTGTGTAGGAGACTCGTTCAATGATGTAGCCATGTTCGAACTTACCCCACACAGCTATGTCATGTCTACCGCTCATAATGAAGTGATCGAAAAAGCGAATACGATCGTTGACCACGTCCATGAAGCGATCGAAGATTTGGAAAAGAAAGGCTTACTATAGTCAAAAGGCTGCTGTTCAAGAGGATCAGCAGCCTTTTCTTTTAATATTACGATTCCATTCGGTGGACGACTTCATAAGGACGGACATAATAACTCTCTAACGCCACTCCCTCATGACTTCTAGCATCAGTAATACGAATTTTAAAATGTTCTTTTGTAACGAATTCATCCAAATTAATCTTATTAAGATCTTCGAAAGTTACAGCCTTCGTCTCTCCAGGCTGAGTTCTTAGCTCACCGGAAAGATACTCCCCTTTGAAAACCACACAAACAATACCTCTTGTTACGTTTTGATAGACTCCTGTCACACCAGTGATGGCTGCATTTACGCCAGTCTCCTCAAAAACCTCCCTACGGACGGCTCCCTCCAGAGTTTCTCCCATTTCCATACGTCCACCCGGCATTTCGAAAGTATCACTACGGTGTTCATTCTGGACCAGCAAAACTTCGCCAGCCTCATTTGTTATGTAAGCAGAAACAGAGACGATCTGTTTTGGAAAATGGTAATCCCCTGTAGCTTCGATAAACTCTTCCCGAACTTCTTTATAGAGGGGGCCGAGCTGTTCTCTTCTCTTTTCAGAGTTCTTAAAGAGCTCCGATTGCTGCATTTTTTCCTTAAGAGACTGATAGTGATCGTAAGAATCATACTCCCAAATCGTAGTGATCTCATCATGGGACATCGTTGTGTATCGGCCAACTAAACGTGCACCATGGCCCAGGTGATTCGGAAGGGTATATTCATGAAAAAATTGAGTGCACCTCTCAAATTGATCTGGATTCACTCGAAAGGTTTGTCTTACATAGATCATTCATTTTCCTCCTGCTTCGTATAGTACATCTGTCTTGGCATTTAATGTACACGATTTCCTTTAGAAATCGTTTAATTTCCTCTGTTATAAAAACCGGAACAGCTATCTGTCCCGGTATCTATCTGTTATTCTTCACAATATTCCTCAATGAACCGATCGATGATATCAAAGGTAAATCCCTTCCGGTACATGGCTGATTTGATTTTTTGCTTTAACTCAAATCCTTCCGCTTTCTGCTGGTATTTTCTCAACAGCTTTTCCCCTTGAAGGACAGCTGCTTCCCACTCGCTATCCTCGTTCTCTTCTGCCGGAAGATTCGCAAGTACTTCTTGAATGACATCCCTTTGATACCCTTTTTGCATGAGCGTTTGCTGTACGTTCTGGATTTGCTGACGGAAAGATTTCCTTCCGTCATTTTTCATCTTTTTCTCAGCGAATTTCATTGCTTTCTCATATTGTTTGTCAAAAGAGAAATGCTCCAAGGCTTCCTCCGCCTGTGATGCATTGACTCCTTTTTCAATGAGTTCTTTTTTGAGAAGCAGCGGTCCCTTGCTCGATGTCATCACCTTAGATCGAACCAGAGAATTTGCGAATTCCTGATCATCGAGAAGCTTCTCTTTCTTCAGTCGAGTGACGATTTCTTGAACGTGTTCGGGGTCGACTTCCTTATCCTTCAAATAGTCTCGGATTTCCTTTTCCGAACGCATCCGGTAGCTTAAATAGTTGATAGCAAGGGTATAAGATTTATGTATCGTGTCTGTTTGCTTCATAGCTTCGATGGTAGCTTCATCGAGCTCCATATTCTTCTGCAGCCGATACTTTACGAGGACATCTTCGTCTACACTGAAACCATAGGCTTCACCCTGGCCATGATCCAAAAAGATATTATAGCGGCCCTTATTCTTTTTTTGCGTCGTTATTTTTGTAAGCTTAGCCAAAAGTATCACCTCTTTTGCTTAATTGTAGCATGTTTAACCTGACCAAGGTGACAGATTCGAATCGCATTTTCCGAATGGATGAAGTAAAATAATGTCAATCACTCTACTCGAAGGAGGCGTTTGTATGAACATTGTCGTTACAGGCGGCACAGGGTTTGTAGGAACACAATTGACCAAGCAATTGACGAAGGAAGGTCACCATGTCTACATATTGACGAGAAGCCCTGATCAACATGAAAACACAGACTCCGTCACTCATGTCGGCTGGCTCAAAGAAGAATATCATCCAGAGGAGCATCTTCCTGACGTACAGGCTATCGTCAATTTAGCCGGAGAATCATTGAACAGCGGGAGATGGATCGAAGAAAGAAAGCGTTCTATTTTGAACAGCCGCATTCAAGCTACGGAGGGTGTCATCGATCTTATAGATCGCTTACCAGAAAAACCGGGAGTTCTTGTCAATGCCTCCGCGGTCGGGTATTACGGAAATTCGAAAACGAAAACATTTACAGAAGAAACCACTGAACCGGCTCACAACTTTCTTGCCAATGTTGTCCGCGAATGGGAAGAACGTGCCTCTAAAGCGGCCGAAAAGGGCGTCCGCACTGTCTATGTACGATTCGGCATCATACTGGGCGAAGAAGGCGCCTTGCCTAAAATGATTTTACCGTACAAATGCATGATTGGAGGAAATCTCGGCTCAGGGGAGCAATGGATGTCTTGGGTTCATATTGATGATGTCGTCGGGTTAATCGATTTTGCCATCCACCATAAAGAAGTCGAAGGCCCTTTGAATGGAACGGCACCGAATCCCCAGCGAAATAAAGACTTCGGAAAAACTTTGGGAGATGTACTCAACCGTCCCCACTGGATTCCGGCTCCAGCCTTTGCTTTAAAAACGGCTCTCGGCGAAATGAGCACGCTGTTATTGGACGGGCAATCCGTTATCCCTAAGAAGGCAATCGCTCAAGGATACCATTTCAAATATCCAGAATTGAAACCAGCCTTGCAATCGATTTTATCTAAATAAGCGATAGAAGAACGAAGTTTATAGAAAAGCTTCGTTCTTTTATGCTCCAAAAAATAAAAATTAAGTATAATAATAGTAATCCATTATTTGAAGGGCTGTATGTTCTATGAATACCGTAATTACAAATGTCACGATTCACCCCATCACCTCTCCTTCCATAAAAAATGGGAAGGTGCATATTATCGATGGGAAAATTCATGATTATGGCAAAGACATTTCTTTACCGGAACAAGCGGAATATATCGATGGAAAAGGAAATGATCTATATCCGGGCTTTATCGATGTGCACACTCATTTAGGGCTGTATGATGAAGGAACCGGCTGGGCCGGAAGTGATGCCAATGAAACGATAGAGGCGATTACTCCACACCTGAGAGCCATTGATGGAGCTCATCCGCTAGACCCTGCCTTCTTTTCTGCCAGAAAAGCCGGTGTGACAACTGCCCATATTATGCCGGGCAGCGCAAACATCATCGGTGGAACGACTTCAGTGATTAAAACGATTGGTCATTCGATCACAGATATGGTCTTAAAAGAAACAGCAGGGTTGAAAATGGCTTTGGGAGAGAATCCGAAGCGGGTCCATTCCCAGTCCAAAGATGCTTCCATAACAAGATTAGGCATTATGGGTACGTTGAGAGAAACGTTTTATGCAGCGATGAAAAATCCTGATCCTCAAAATCTAAGGGTGAGACCGATTCTCCAAGCCCTAAACAAAGAAATACCTGTCCGCATTCACGCGCACCGTGCCGATGACATTATTACAGCCATAAGGTTTGCGGAAGAATTCGATTTGGACTTGCGCATTGAACATTGCACGGAAGGTCACCTGATTGTGGATCATCTCGCTTCAAGGAATTTACAAGTTTCTGTCGGTCCGACCTTTACTCGAGCCTCAAAAATCGAGCTGAGGAATAAAACGTGGCAAACGTATAACATTTTGCACGAGCATGGAATTAAAGTCTCAATAACAACAGACCACCCTTATACACCTATTCAATACTTAAATATATGTGCAGCTTTAGCCGCCCGTGAAGGTATGGATATTGAGGACGCTCTCC
>NZ_JRNX01000327.1 GCF_000786645.1 Halobacillus sp. BBL2006 | reverse complement strand
TGTAAAGATATTCTTAGATGGAACTCAGCGGCTTTACACAGCTGCGATGAGGAACCCTTACCCAGTCGCACCTTCTACGGAGGGGACGCTGATCTACTCTCAAGAACAATTGAATGAGATGGTACGCGTGGCATCAGAAAATGGCATGCAGGTCGCCATGCATGCCATCGGAGATAAAGCGATTGAACAAGCGATTACAGCCTTGGAACAAGATGAAGCGAATACAAAAGTGTTAAGACACAGGATCATTCATGCGCAAACCCTGGGACCTGATTTGATTGAAAGGCTGCGTCAGTTGAAGCCTTATATTGAAACCCAGCCTTCTTTTTTACTAAGCGAGTGGGATAAAAAAGAAAAGTGGACACCTAAAGAGCTTGTCCCTTATTGTGATGCTTTCAACAGCCTGCTCAAGGAACAGGTTCCCCTAACACTCAGCTCGGACCTGCCTATTGGAGCATTGAATCCATTCGTCAGCATTTATACGGCTGTCACTCGGATGGATTTGGAAGGTAATCCTGAGGGAGGATGGATGCCCCAGGAGAAAATTTCTTTAGGAGAAGCCTACCAAGGATTTACCAAATCGCCGGCAGAATTGGAATATAAAGAAGAAGAAAAGGGAAGAATAGAAGCTGGTTATCAAGCTGATTTCGTACTGCTTGATCAGAACCCCTTAGAAGTCGCTGCTGAAGAAATCCATCAAATTCAAGTTCTGGAAACATGGCATAGAGGGAAACAAGTGTATAAAAAGTGACAAAATTCCCTTGCTTTCCTTGTCAACATTCGTTCCATCAGCGATAATAGGGATAAGGTGAAGGAAAGGGAGGAAGGTTGTGTATGGACAAACTACTATTAGTGCGTCACAGTGAAACGGAGGGACAGCATGAAGACTCCCCGTTAACTAAGCTAGGTGTACGTCAAGCTCAAGCTTTGGCTTCATTTCTGGAACGTTCCGGCCATGGGGTCGATCGCATTATATCCAGTCCTTTTTTAAGGGCGATTGAAACGATCAAACCCTTTGCAATGAATAAAGGACTGTCCATAGATACGGATGAGCGTTTAGAAGAGCGCATCTTAAGTCATGAACCTCTCGATGATTGGGAAGAAGTCCTTCACGACACATTTCAGGATCCAAGCCTGAAGCTAAATGGAGGAGAGTCTTCTGATGAAGCGAAGGAACGAGTCCTCTCATTGATAAATGAGCTTGAAGGTGAAGATTGTGGAAACGTTCTTCTCGTGACTCACGGCAATCTCTTAGCTCTATTGCTTCAGAAATACAATCGTGAAATCGGCTTTTATGATTGGAAAAGGTTGACGAGGCCTGATGTATTTCTTGTACAGAAGCAGGGCGGAGAATATACAGTAGAGCGAATTTGGGATGAATGATGTTATCTTTTATAAAAGGATATGTCGAATTTTAATGAAGAATTGCGATTTTTATGTATAATCGTTATCATAGAAGTTGTGTTTATTTGAACCTGCCTTGGTGTATATAGGGTTATAAGCATACTTAAATCAACTAGAAGGAGGAGATATCGATGGCATTTGTAATTACATCCCCTTGTAAGGATGAAAAAGCGGGTGAATGTGTAGATGTGTGCCCCGTGGATTGTATAGAAGAAGGCAAAGATATGTTCTACATTGATCCTGCGATATGTATCGATTGCGGCGCATGTGAAGCAGTGTGCCCAGTTGAAGCTATTTATATAGAGGATGAAGTACCGGAAGAAGAAAATAAATACATCGAAATGAACCGTAAGTTTTTCGAAGAACAATAACAAACATAATGAAACCGTCTCTTTTTAAGGGGCGGTTTTTTCTTGTTATTATCTGCTGCAGCATACTCTTGTGCATACTCCGCTGTGCAAAAGGGTACATACTTATGTGAAGTTGCTATCAAAGGAGGAATATAAAATGACAAAATTGAGAAATCAATCTGCAATAATAACTGGGGCAAGCAGCGGAATTGGGAGAGCGATTGCTCATCACTTGGCTGATGAAGGAGCCAATGTCGTGCTAGCTGCCCGTCGATCTGAGAAATTAAATCAACTTTCGGATGAAATTACTGGAAAATATGATGTAAACGTTAAAGTTGTAGAAACAGACGTGACAAAAAAAGAAGACGTCGAACGGTTAGTCAATGAGACAAAGAACGAGTTCGGCACAGTAGATATTTTTGTTAATAATGCTGGTGTCATGCTTCTTTCATTCTTAAAAAATGATCATGTCGACGAGTGGGAGCAGATGGTCGATGTGAACATAAAAGGTGTATTGTTTGGTATCCATGCATCACTGCCGAGCATGATTGAGCAAGGTTCGGGTCACATCATTAACGTCTCTTCTGTTGCAGGACATGAAGTTTTCCCATCAAGTACTGTATATAGTGCTACAAAATACGCAGTAAGGGCCTTATCTATGGGAATGGAAAAAGAATTGTCACGTTCAGGAGTTCGTGTAACAAATGTTTCTCCAGGTGCCGTTGATACCGAACTGACAGATCATATTACAGATGGGGATGTTATCGAGATGTTTAAGGACAGAAGCATGGACCCATTGGAAGCGGATGACATTGCGAGGGCTGTCGCCTACGCTGTCACCCAGCCTGATTACGTCAATGTCAATGAGGTAATCGTAAGACCAATGCACAAGAAATGAAGCTTTGAACAAAGGGAATAAAATAACCGCAGGTCATACCTGCGGTTACATTTACTCTTTCACTTTAAATGTTTCATAACCCTTTTCAGAATCAAAGTCTTCGATATCGATGGCTTCTACCTTCGCAAAGGGAGTGGGACCATCGTTCAATTGATCAACGAATTGTTTCAGGTTTGAGGAATCACCTTCCGCTTCAATTTCGACGCTTCCATCGTTTTTGTTTTTCACCCATCCATTGAGGTCCAGCTGCTCAGCGATTTGTTTTGTTGTTGCACGAAATCCTACACCCTGGACATGCCCATGGACAATGATATGACTTCTAACCATTGAAACACCTCCTACATACGTATATAGACAGGTTACCCTCCTGTGGTTTGATTAAAAACATGAAAGGGAGTTTAGCGATGAAGATTATACCTGTGACCGAAATTGAAGGTTTCCGAATCGGCCAATCAACAAATAGTAAAGCAGGCACTGGATGTACAGTCATCTTATGTGAAAATGGCGCCGTAACTGGAGTTGATGTACGAGGTGGATCACCTGGAACGAGAGAGACAGACCTTTTAAAGTCTGAGAATCTAGTCAACCAAATTCATGGGTGCTTTTTGTCTGGTGGTAGTGCATTTGGACTGGATGTCGGGGCAGGAATCATGAACTTCTTAGAAGAACGCGAGATAGGGTTTGATGTTTCTGTAGCTAAAGTTCCCATTGTACCTGGAGCCATCCTTTTTGATTTGATGGTAGGTGAATCTAAAGCCAGACCGGATGGTAAGATGGGGTATGAGGCCTGTGTAGATGCTTATCGAAAACATTTATTTCAAGATGGGAATTATGGTGCAGGGACGGGGGCGTCAATTGGAAAAGCGTTAGGACCAGCGCACGCCATGAAAGGCGGCATTGGTAGTTTCGCCGTTCAAATTGGTTCACTAAAAGTAGGGGCAATTATAGCAGTGAATAGTTTTGGAGATGTGATCGATCCGACTACCGGCCAGGTGATTGCAGGCATTCAGGAGGATAAGAAACTATTGAGCACGGAAGAAGTGCTTATCAATCAAATTCATGATTCCCAAACAAATCGTTTTAGCGGCAATACAACTATTGGAACGATATTGACTAATGCCTCATTGGATAAATCAACAGCGAATAAGCTTGCCTCGATTTCCCAAGATGGTTTAGCAAGAACCATCCGCCCCTCACATACATTTGTAGATGGAGATACATTGTTCACCATGACTACGAATGAAGTAGAAGTCGATCTGAACGGTTTAGGGCTTATTAGTGCATATGTAGTAGAAAAAGCTGTTATAAGAGCTGTAAAAGCAGCGGAGGCTGCTTTTGGACTCATTTCAGCTAATGATATTCATTAAAGGAAGGTATGATTATGAAAGTATTTGTTTATGGTTCGCTATGTAAAAATCTCGAGAATCACCATTATTTAAAAAATTCCAAGCTGATATCAGAACAGGCATGGGTTTACGGGGAGCTCTTTTCAGATTCTTCCTATTATCCTGTTCTTATTAAAAATACCTACTCTAAAACTTTTGGTGAGCTCTATGAAGTTGATGAAGCTACATTAGAAAAGCTGGACCGATTGGAAGGGTTTAGCGAACATGATCCCAATTCGTTATTCCTTAGGGAGAAGACTACAGTCTTTTCCCTTAATCAAACCACAGAAGCTTACACCTACTTTTACCCCCACAAACCAGCAGGCGCGCCTGTCCCGCACGGGAATTGGAAAGTTGCCCGGATGATCAAAAAGGATAAGCTGCACTACTTTGCATTTGGATCGTGTATGGACAACGAGCGTTTTCGAACAGGAAAGGTTGATCATCTGTTTCAAAATGTACTCGGGTGCGGAACTCTATCTGGATATGATTTAACGTTCTCCCACCATACTCCTGATGGAGGCAGAGCGGACATTGTTGAAGATGAATTAGGAAAACGGAAAGTAGAAGGGCTCGTATATGAGGTTTCACAAGAAGCTCTTAAATATTTGTATCAACGAGAAGGTGTTTATAGAGAAGGATACAGACCTGTGGTTGTCGACGTTCAGTTAAAAGACCAACCATTGATTTCCGC
>NZ_JRNX01000326.1 GCF_000786645.1 Halobacillus sp. BBL2006 | reverse complement strand
AAACAAAAGAAAACACAAACCCTAAACCAGAGTCGATAACGTCATTAGTTTTGGACTGGATATCCTTCCTGAATTCGTTCATTGTGACCCCTCCTATATCAATTACTAAGTATAAGCCAAAATAGTGTAAAAATCTACATGGAACTGAAGGAAATCAAATTTCCTCTCCGGTTCATACCATTTGCCACTGCTAGCAAGACTTGTCACAGATAATTCTACCGTAAGCGGTCAAACTATGTTCAAGAGAGGAAAAACATCGTCCTCTTCAGAAGTACCCGGGACTTCTGGAATGGCGTTTATATAGATGGTTTATGCGGCGACTGTGTCACTGTTTTTGACAGAAATGTGATTGCAACATAAAATAGTGACACTGACCACCTTTTGTGGGTCGCCGTATTAATTTTTTGTATGAGAGGATCAAGGACTAAAATGGTAAACCCAAAACAATCACACGTATATTTATTATATGGAGAAGAATCTTATTTAATCCAGGAGAATAAAAACAAAATCATCGAAAAAACGTTGAAAAAAGAGGATCGTGAATTTAATATTTCTCAATATGATCTAGAGGAAACACCGATTGAAGATACGATCACAGATGCTGAGACATTTCCATTTTTAGGTGAGGGAAAAGTCGTCATCGCCCACCATCCTGTTTTTTTAAAAGCAAAACCGGACAAGCTTCCTTTTGAACATGATACAGATGCTTTGCTTGAATACATAGAGAACCCTGCCGAGTATACCGTACTCATTTTGATTGCACCTTATGAGAAGCTTGATGAAAGGAAAAAACTCTTCAAATCACTAAAAAAGAATGCAGAAATTATTTCATGCCAACCTGTTAAAGAATGGGACATTGATAAATGGGTGCAAACACTGGCGAATGAATTAAATATCAAGGTACCTGAAAATATTCATGAATTATTTGCTCAAGAAGTCGGAACGAATCTCATGGCATTGCGCAAAGAAATGGAAAAACTTTCACTGAATGTAGGAGAAGGCGGGGTTGTAACAAGAGAATTAGCTGAACAACTCCTTTCCCATAGTGCTGAAGCTTCTGGGCTTAAACTTGTCGATGCTGTAATGGAGAAAGACTTAGGAAGGGCTATTCAAATCTATAAAGATTTAGAAAAGTTGAATGAAGAACCAATTGCACTTACAGCTTTGCTTGCTTCCCAATTTCGAATCATCAGCCAGGCAAAAGTTCTTAAACAAAAAGGGTATGCTCAAAACCAAATGAGAGGCTATATTAAAGCTCATCCTTATGTCATAAAAATGGCCTTGAAGCGGGAGCGGTATTTTACTTCAACTGAACTGGACCGGATTATGGAAGAGCTTGCCGAAACAGATTATGTTCTAAAACAAGGGAAAATGGAAAAGTCTTTAGCGTTTGAAATGCTGCTTTACCGGTTGATAAACATTAAACAGCATCAAGTCTCTATCTAAATATAAAGAAGCCATCCAGTATATCTGGATGGCTTCTTTAAGTAAAAACGACCCGTTTCAAAACGGATCGTATGTGTTGGTCATAATTAACGAAGAAATTATAATGCGTTTACTTGTTTAGTAAGACGTGATTTAGTACGGTTACCGTTGTTTTTGTGAAGGGCTCCGCGCTGAACAGCTTTGTCAACTTTTTTGACAGCTGTTTGAAGAGCGTCTTTAGCTCCCTCTGCATCGTTGCTATTTACAAGCTTTTCTACACGTTTAACCGCAGTACGCATGTCAGATTTGAAAGCTGCGTTAAGAGAGCGAGCATCATCGTTCACACGTACACGTTTTTTCGCTGATTTAATATTAGGCATGGTTTCACCTCCTAGGTAAAAACAAAAGACTCATTCATATCGAACAAGAGACATTTTACCAGAGCGGGTGGGCGTTTTCAATAGTTATCTCATTCATGATCATTAATTTGCATAGTTTATTTGAAAATAGGAGAAGATGGGCTTAAGGAAGGTGAATGAAATGGACGATTTATTCAAATATACTGTACGTACTGATTTAGCCCTGGAAGCTCAGGAGATGAATATGAAAAACGATCCATCTTCTTCAGATACGGATGGAGTGGAAGTTGAAGAAAATGAAAAAAATGATATAAAAATCACCTATGTCACTGTAGATGAAGCCGGAGCTGAGCGAATCGGCAAGAAAGCAGGTCATTACATTACTCTGGAATCCCAGGCGATCCGAAAGCAGGATACCGAGCTACAAGCAAACTTGGCTAAAACCCTTTCTGGTCAGCTGCGCAAATTACTACTTGATACAGGCGTGAAAGAAAACGATCGAGGATTAGTCGTTGGACTAGGTAATCATAACGTAACGCCTGATGCCCTTGGTCCATTGGTTACTGAGAAAGTATTAGTGACGAGTCACTTGTTTGAATTACACCCTGAGACAGTGGCTGACGGATATCGCCCGGTATCTGCAGTGACACCAGGAGTCATGGGAGTAACGGGAATCGAAACAAGTGACATGGTCAATGGGATTATCGAAGAAATCAAGCCTGATTTTGTCGTTGTTATTGATGCTCTCGCTTCTCGTTCCATCAGCCGGATTAATGCAACCATTCAACTTTCTGATACAGGGATACACCCTGGATCCGGGGTTGGAAACAAGCGTAAAGAAATAAGCCAGGAAACGTATGGTATTCCTGTTATTTCTATCGGAGTCCCTACCGTTGTGGATGCCGTCACAATTACAAGTGATACAATCGATTATGTGCTCAAACATTTCGGGCGCGAGTGGAAAGAGAAGGACCGACCATCCAATGCTCTATCACCCGCACTTAATCCTTTTGAGAGAAGAACGTTGACAGAAGAAGATCATCCCAATGAGGAGCAAAGTAAGGCTGTATTGGGAATGTTCGGCCAGTTACAGGAAGCCGAAAAGAAACAGCTAATTAAGGAAGTTCTTACCCCTTTAGGACATAACTTAATGGTCACACCGAAGGAAGTGGATGGCTTTATCAAGGATATGGCTCATGTCATTGCTACAGGGATTAATGGGGCGCTTCACCCAGGAGTTGAAGATGGTGAAGCTCAATCTTATTCAAGATAGATGGCTAAAAATAATATAGAGTTGTTCTATTAAAATTCTCTTACTCATACGATTTACTAGATAGAGTTCGTATGAGGAGAGGATTTTTTTATGCCCCATTATAAAAAGTGGAAAGGGAGACGTTCCAATCCTTTTAAGATTTGGTCAAAATGGTTAGGGCTCGCTGCGGTGATCTTATTGCTTCTATTTATCGGAATAGGGATACTGACAGGTGCCAAAACAACGTACCGATTGTATTCGGATACCATTCAAGAATGGACGACTAAACTGAAAGGAAGCTCGTTCATTTATTTATTTGAAATGGAAAACAGGCTTTTTGCAGATGCCCATCCGGATGACAATCGGCTTCCCAGTTTAACGAGTTTATCATTTCAGCTTTTGACTAGTTTGACGCCGAATGATCCGAGAAGTTTATTAGGTAGAGAAATTCCAGGACTTTCTGCATATAATAGTCAAATTATCATCGCCGGACAAGGCACAGACTTTTCAACGCTCCCTGTAGAGTCAGAACCTCCGCTTGAGGTAGATAGCAGAGGAGAAGAAGGAGTAGTTGAAAAGGAGAGCCCAGAGAAGCCTGAAGGAGCTCCGGCTATAAAAGATGATCGTGTTTATATCTATCACACGCACAATACTGAATCCTTTTACCCTCATTTACCTGATAAGTCAACAAGTTATGATGGAAAAGTTAATATTACACTGGTCGGAAAACGGTTAGGTGAAAGCTTAGTGTCAAGAGGAATTGGTGCGACGGTCGATACCACGGATGTAGCACAAATTTTGAAAGATAGAGGTCTTGAGCATTATCAGTCTTATGAGGCAATGCGGCCTGTTGTAAAAGAAGTAATGAACCAAAAACAATCATTAAATTTTTTCTTTGACCTGCACAGGGATAGTGTATCCAAGAAAAATACAACAACGACAATCGATGGAAAAGAATATGCCCGTTTCATGTTTGTTATCGGTGCAGAAAATAGCCATTTTGAACAGAACTTAAAATTCGCGACAGAACTTCACAAACGGTTAGAAGAAAAATATCCTGGCATCAGCCGTGGGGTTATCACTAAGAAGGGTGCTGGAGTTGATGGAGTTTATAATCAGGACTTGAACCCGAATGCTATTCTTATTGAATTCGGTGGAGTGGAGAACAACTTGGATGAATTATACAGATCCGCCGATGTTATGGCAGAAGTTTTCAGTGACTATTACTTTGAGGACGAAAAAGTTTCAGCTGATTAAGGGGGAGTCTGGATGCTGAAATGGTTCGCAATTATGATCATTGGTGCCGTTCTATTTATCACTGGAGCTTTCTATGGGATCGACAAAAATAATGAAAAGCTCGCAGACGCTCCAACAGTCAAGGTGAAAGAGCAGGAAGAGCCCTCTCACTCAGAAGGACATTGCCGTCCTGTGACGGAGCAAGATGATTATCCTTGGATCGTGGAAGTTGCTGGAGGGATTGGAGAAGGGGTATCTGCAACCTTCAATGGAATTTTACTTGTTTTGTCTGAGATGATTCACTCTAGTTCAGCTTAAATTCGTGAAAGGACTCTTACTAAACATTGAATAATGCTACTTCTATTGCTATAATCAGGCTAGCTATCTGTGCCGAAATTAGTAGGAGTGATTTAAGTTGACTAGTCAAAATAGACAAGACAGAGTACGTAATTTCTCGATTATCGCCCATATTGATCATGGGAAATCGACGCTTGCTGACCGTATTCTTGAAAAAACGAAAGCTTTAACACAAAGAGAAATGAAAGAACAATTCCTTGATGCGATGGATCTCGAGCGTGAACGAGGAATAACAATAAAATTGAACGCCGTTCAGTTGAGTTATCATGCAAATAGCGGTGAAGATTATACATTTCATTTAATTGATACACCAGGACACGTCGATTTTACATATGAGGTGTCCCGTAGCTTGGCAGCCTGTGAAGGAGCGATCTTAGTGGTGGACGCGGCCCAGGGAATTGAAGCTCAAACACTGGCTAACGTGTACCTGGCCCTGGAAAATGATCTTGAAATCATTCCAGTTATCAATAAAATCGATCTTCCTGGAGCGGATCCAGAACGTATTAAACAGGAAATTGAAGATGTAATCGGAATCGATGCATCGGATGCAATCCTTGCTTCGGCGAAAGAAGGAGTCGGGATTGATGAGATACTAGAGCGGATTGTCACGGATATCCCTGCACCAGAAGGGAATGTAAAGGATCCTACGAAAGCTTTGATTTTTGATTCCCTCTATGATTCTTATCGCGGGGTCGTTGCTTACACTTGTGTGAGAGAGGGCTCCATTAAGTTAGGAGATAAGATTCGTATGATGGCTACTGGTAAAGAATTTGAAGTAAATGAAGTCGGCGTATTCAGACCGACTCCAACCCCATTGAAAGAGCTTACGGTCGGGGATGTAGGTTATTTAACGGCTTCCATTAAAAACATCGGGGATAGTAGAGTTGGTGATACCATCACACTGGCGAACAATCCTGCTAAAGAACCTTTACCAGGGTACAAGAAGATGAATCCGATGGTTTTCTGCGGAATGTATCCGGTTGATGCAAGTAATTATAATGATTTAAGGGATGCATTAGAACGTTTGGAATTAAACGATTCATCTCTTCAATTCGAAGCAGAAACGTCTCAAGCCTTAGGCTTCGGTTTCCGTTGTGGTTTTTTAGGAATGCTGCATATGGAGATTATCCAAGAGCGGATTGAAAGGGAATATAAGATCGATCTGATTACGACAGCCCCAAGTGTTATTTATAATGTTAAAATGACGGACGGAACAGAAATCAATGTCGACAACCCATCGATGATGCCGGATAATCAGAAGCTAGAAGAAGTACAGGAGCCTTATGTAAAAGCGACTATCATGGTACCTAATGAGTATGTAGGGCCTGTAATGGAAATCTGTCAGCGTAAGCGTGGAAACTTCATGGACATGCAGTACATGGACGACAACCGCGTGAATGTTGTTTATGAAATCCCTCTATCTGAAATCGTCTATGACTTCTTCGACTCTCTGAAGTCACAAACAAAAGGGTATGCTTCGTTTGATTATGAACTAATTGGATATCGTACTTCTAACCTTGTGAAGATGGATATTCTTCTGAATGGAGATACGATCGACGCACTATCTTTCATCGTACACCGTGATTTTGCCTATGAACGTGGAAAATTAATTGCAGAAAAACTTAAAAAGCTTATTCCAAGACAACAGTTTGAGGTTCCTGTCCAGGCAGCTATCGGAAATAAAGTCGTTGCCCGCAGTACCATTAAAGCGATGCGTAAAAACGTTCTTTCTAAATGTTACGGAGGAGACATCTCCCGTAAACGTAAGCTTCTAGAAAAGCAAAAAGAAGGTAAAAAGCGTATGAAGATGGTTGGGTCCGTTGAAGTACCTCAAGAAGCTTTCATGTCCGTGCTTGACTTAAGCGAAGATTAATCAAATGTTGAAAAAGACGAAGCCGCAGGAGATCATCTCTTGCGGTTTTCCTTATGAAAGGTGGAACATCTATGAACATCCCATCCGCGTATATTCACATCCCCTTTTGTCAGCAAATCTGTCATTACTGTGATTTTACGAAATTCTTTTATAATGAACGGTTAGCCGACGAATATTTAGTCGCTTTAGAAAAAGAAATACACACGTATATTCCAGAAGGAAAAGCCCATCTCAAGACGATTTTTGTCGGCGGTGGAACTCCGACGGCCGTTAACCATAAGCAACTGGAGAAGTTGCTGAAAATGATCGATGACCATTTTGACATTGCTTCTTGTGAAGAATATACGTTTGAAGCAAATCCGGGAGATCTGGATTTGGAGAAAGTTAAACTTTTAAAAGCATACGGAGTGAACAGGATTTCATTAGGGGTACAAGTTTTCGATGATCACATGTTAGAAAAAATTGGACGTGTTCACAGAGTAAAAGACGTGTATACAAACATAGACCGACTTCTTCAAGTAGGTTTATCCAACGTAAGTATCGATCTGATGTATGCTTTGCCTGGTCAAACGGTTGATGATTTTGAAAGGACGATTGACGAAGCTATGCAATTCGGGCTGCCACATTATTCGTCCTATTCTCTTCAAATTGAACCGAAGACGGTCTTTTACCAAAGATATAAAAAAGGGACTTTAGTTAAGCCTCCTGAAGAAGATGAAGCGGAAATGTATGAACTATTGCAAAAGAAACTGGCGGACAATGGCGTCGTCCAATACGAAATCAGTAATTTCGCTAAGCCAGGGTTTGAAAGCAAACATAACCTGACATACTGGAATAATGAGTATTATTACGGAATAGGAGCTGGCGCACATGGCTATATGCCAGGAAAAAGAACGATAAACATTCGTCCTTTACCAGCTTATGTTAAGCAGGCGATGGAGAACGGAAAGCCGATCCTTCATGAAGAACCAGTGGGTGTCAAAGAACAAATGGAAGAAGAAATGTTTCTTGGTTTAAGGAAAGCGGAAGGGGTATCTTCCATAAAATTCGAGCAAAAATTCGGGCGCCCTGTAAAGAGTGTTTTTGGTGATGCACTTCCTTCATTGAAGGGTAGAGGCTTAATCATTGAAGATCGAGGCCAAATTCGCTTGACGGACCGTGGACGTATCCTAGGAAACGAAGTGTTCCGTGAATTCCTAATTGACGAATAAAAAAAAGAGAACTTACCCGTTGACATCCTCATACCCATTTGATAATTTATTATTAGATTTAGCACTCATTGAATCCGAGTGCTAACAGAGGTGATCATCGATGTTAACAGAAAGACAACTGCTCATTTTGCAAGTCATAATTGATGATTTCATCCTGACCGCTCAACCAGTAGGTTCTCGGTCAATCGCTAAAAAGGATGCTGTGACTTTCAGCTCAGCAACAATCAGAAATGAAATGGCAGACCTTGAGGAGATGGGCTTTATTGAAAAGACGCACTCTTCATCAGGCAGAGTTCCGTCTGAGAAGGGCTATCGCTTTTATGTTGATCATTTGCTTTCTCCACTGCGTCTGTCACGAGATGAAATCCGCACCATACGTGATGCCTTCGATGATAAAATGTTGGAGTTTGAAAGAGTTGTCCAAAAATCTGCAGGAATTCTCTCAGATTTAACAAATTACACTTCCATCATCTTAGGTCCAGAAGTGTTCGAAACCAAACTCAAACAATTGCAGATTGTGCCATTAAATAAGCAATCTGCTATTGCGATCTTAGTAACGAACACGGGCCATGTTGAACATCGGGCTTTTAACGTTCCGGTTGAAATTGAACCTTCGGATCTCGAAAAGATGGTAAACATTCTGAACAGCCGTCTGCAGGGGGTGCCTTTGGTGAAGCTTCATGAGAAATTAATCAGTGAAATCAGTGATTTACTGGAAGCTCATACCATGCAGCACGAGCAAGCCTTTTCCTATTTGAAGGCTGCCTTGATGGATGAACAACCGACGAAACTTTATATCGGTGGGAAAACCAATATCCTGATGCAGCCAGAGTTTAGAGATCTTGAAAAAGTAAGGTCTCTTTACGCAACGATTGAACAGGAAAACGAGATGGCTGATTTACTCCGATCAGGGGATGAAGGTATACACTTCAGAATCGGACAGGAAAATCCTTTTGATGCTATGCAAAACTGTAGTTTGATTACCGCAAGCTACAGACTTGGGAATGATCAAATTGGTACAATTGCTCTATTAGGTCCGACCCGTATGGAATATAATCGGATGTTTTCTTTAATGAATGTATTATCTAAGCATATGACGAATACATTCCAGGGCTGGTATTAACAACCGGCACAATCGAAGATGGGGACCTTTTCCCATCGCTTCTTTTTGTCTATTGCTTTTTTGAGACATTCATTCATGTTATAGTCAGTAACGGTAACCGTAGGAGGTGGAAGTCGTGGAAGAGAACAAACAGCAAGAAATCGTTGAAGAAGAACTTGATCAAAATGATGCTGAACATGAACCAGCTGAAGAAACTAATGACGAACTTGAACAGTTGCGTCAAGAAAAAGAAGAAATCAATAATCGATTGCTTCGTCTTCAAGCTGATTATGATAATTTCCGACGTCGTACCCAGAAAGAAAAGGAAGCGGATCGGAAATATAGATCACAGAGCTTGGTTGAAGAATTAGTTCCGGTTTTGGACAATTTTGATCGAGCTTTGCAAGTGGAAGTAGACGGAGATGCAGCTGGAAAATTTGCAGAAGGCATGAAAATGGTCTATCAGCAATTTAAGGCAGCGCTCGATAAAGAAGGTGTGGAAGAAATTCCAGCCGTGGGAGAAGAGTTTGACCCACATTTACACCAAGCGATCATGCAAGTGGAGGATGACAATTACGATTCCAACATTGTAGTTGAGGAACTTCAAAAAGGGTATCGCTTAAAAGATAGAGTTATTAGACCTTCTATGGTCAAAGTAAATCAATAATAGATGATAGATGAGAATGTAAAGGAGGATTTTAACCATGGGTAAAATCATTGGTATTGACTTAGGTACAACAAACTCTTGTGTAGCAGTAATGGAAGGTGGAGAAGCGAAAGTTATCCCTAACCCAGAGGGGAACCGTACGACACCATCTGCTGTTGCATTCAAAAATGGGGAGCGTCAAGTAGGTGAGGTTGCAAAACGTCAAGCTATCACGAACCCGAACACGATCCTTTCCATCAAGCGTCATATGGGTACAGACTACAAGGTTGAAGTAGAAGGTAAAGAATACACACCTCAAGAAGTTTCTGCGATCATCCTTCAGTACATCAAGAACTATGCAGAAGACTACCTTGGAGATACAGTAGATAAAGCAGTTATTACTGTACCTGCATACTTTAATGACGCTGAGCGTCAAGCCACA
>NZ_JRNX01000325.1 GCF_000786645.1 Halobacillus sp. BBL2006 | reverse complement strand
CCCGCCGTTACGTTCGAAAGCAGATCAGAAGGCACTGATTGAAGGCTTGCATGACGGTACGATCGACTTCATCGCTACAGACCATGCGCCTCATACGGAAGAAGAAAAGCAGCAAGGATTCCTATCCTCACCGTTTGGGATCACTGGACTTGAAACAGCCTTCCCGCTCTTATATACACACATGGTAGAGACAGGACTAGCAACTATGGAAGATCTAGTAAACTGGCTGACAATTAAACCAGCGGAAACCTTCTCCCTCCCTTATGGAAGATTACAAGAAGGCTTACCGGCTGACTTAACCCTTATTGATTTAGATTCTGAAAAAGATATAGACAGACACCAGCTCGTTTCGAAAGGAAAGAACAGTCCTTTTCACGGCTGGAAGCTAAAAGGCTGGCCAGTTATGACATTTGTAGATGGAGAAATTGTATTTGAGGAGGCTAAACATGAAACAGCTCGTTCTTGAGGATGGCACAGTATTTAAAGGCGAAGGTTTTGGGAGTGATCGTGAAACGATTGGAGAGGTTGTATTCAACACTGGAATGACAGGATATCAAGAAGTCATTTCTGATCCGTCATACTGTGGTCAGCTTGTAACATTTACTTATCCTTTAGTTGGTAACTACGGAATTAACCGTGATGATTTTGAGACGGTCAATCCGGCGATTCTCGGCGTTGTTGTCAAAGAGCACTGCGAGTACCCTTCTAATTTCAGAAATGAAGAGACCCTGGATGCTTTTCTTAAAGCGAAAGAGATCCCTGGCATCAGCGGGATTGATACGAGAAAGCTGACGAAAATCATTCGTGAGTACGGCACGATGAAAGCGATGATTACATCTGTAGATCGTTCAGTTGATGAAGTACTACGGATTCTTGAAGACACACCGCTTGCTACAGATCAGGTGAAACAAGTTTCAACAGTCAAACCATACGTTGTTCCAGGGCGCGGCTATCGCATTGTGCTCATAGACTTCGGAATGAAACATGGAATACTGAGAGAGTTTACAAAACGGAACTGTCACGTGACGGTTGTCCCTTATAACACCTCTGCAGAAGAAATTGAACGATTAAAGCCTGATGGTGTTATGCTCTCGAATGGCCCTGGAGATCCGAAAAGCGTTCCGGAAGCCATCCAAACGATTCGTCAACTGATCGGTGTCATCCCTGTATTCGGCATTTGCCTCGGGCATCAGCTGATCGCTCTTGCATCCGGAGGAGATACATCAAAAATGAAATTCGGCCACCGCGGGGCGAACCAGCCTGTAAAAGATTTACGTACAGGAAGAACTTATATTACATCTCAGAACCACGGCTATGCCGTCGATCAAGGTTCCATAGGGTCTACCAATCTTCAGCTTACACAAGTCTCCTTGAATGATGAAACGGTTGAAGGACTTGAACACGAGCGTCACCCTGTGTTCTCGGTTCAGTACCACCCTGAGAGCTCACCTGGACCAGAAGACACTTCACATCTATTTGATGAATTTTTACAGCGAGTAAAACAAGCACAAGTCACGAAGAAGGAGGACTCCACATGCCAAAGCGTACAGATATAAAGAAAATTCTCGTCATCGGATCAGGTCCGATCGTCATCGGTCAGGCAGCAGAGTTTGATTATTCCGGTACACAAGCCTGCCAATCCTTAAAGGAAGAAGGATACGAAGTTATTTTAGCTAACTCTAACCCAGCAACGATTATGACCGATCATACCTTCGCCGACCAAGTTTACATGGAGCCATTAACGCTTGATTTTATGAGTAAAATCATTCGCAAAGAAACTCCTGACGCAATATTACCTACACTTGGAGGACAGACAGGGCTCAATATGGCAGTGGAGCTAAGTGAATCAGGAATTTTGGAACAATATAATGTGGAACTTCTAGGAACACCTCTCGATGCAATTGAACAGGCGGAAGATCGTGAAAAATTCCGCTCACTGATGCATCAAATGGACCAGCCCGTACCGGAGAGTGAAATTGTCAGCTCTGTCGATGAGGCGATTAACTTTGCTGATGACATCGGCTATCCACTCATCGTCCGTCCGGCTTACACCATGGGGGGAGCCGGTGGAGGCATGTGTGACAATGAAGCGGAACTAAGAGAAACTGCACGAAATGGCTTGTCCATGTCACCAGTCAGCCAGTGCCTCATCGAGAAAAATATCGCAGGCTTCAAAGAAATCGAATATGAAGTGATGCGCGACGGCAATGACAATAAAATCGTGGTTTGTAACATGGAAAACTTCGATCCAGTTGGCATTCACACAGGTGACTCCATCGTTGTCGCTCCATCCCAGACACTGAGCGACCGAGAATATCAAATGCTTAGAAATGCTTCATTAGAGATTATCGGAGCATTGAACATCGAAGGCGGCTGTAACGTCCAGCTCGCTCTGGATCCAGACAGCTTCCAATACTACATCATTGAAGTAAATCCACGTGTGAGCCGCTCATCGGCGCTTGCATCAAAAGCTACCGGTTACCCGATTGCGAAGCTCGCTGCAAAAATAGCAATTGGAATGACATTGGATGAAATTAAAAACCCGATTACAGGCACGACCTACGCGTGCTTCGAGCCAGCACTGGATTATGTCGTAACGAAGATCCCACGCTGGCCATTTGATAAATTTGCTAAAGGAAATAGAAAATTAGGCACACAGATGAAGGCAACGGGAGAAGTCATGTCCATCGGCCGTACACTTGAAGAGTCGCTGTTAAAAGGCGTTCGCTCTTTAGAGGGAGTCACAGAAGACCTTTATCTTCCATCTATTCTCAACGTATCAGATGAAGAGCTGAAAACAAGAATGAAGCGAGCGGATGATGAACGAATCTTCATTTTAGCTGAAGCGTTACGAAGAAAATACACGCTGGAAACGATTCATGAAATCACTGGCATCGACTTTTTCTTCCTGTACAAAATGAAGCGAATTATAGATCTAGAAGAGAGTCTTACAAAGGAAGGGCTAACCACAGAGCTCTTAGAAAAAGTGAAGAAGACTGGTTTCTCAGATCAGCAGATTGCTAGACTAACGAATAAAACGGTTGAAGAAGTGTTGGATGTACGCCGTGAGCAAAATATTCGGCCAGTTTACAAAATGGTTGATACATGCGCGGGAGAATTTGCTTCAGAGACCCCGTACTTTTACAGCAGCTATGAAGACGAAAATGAATCCGTCCAATCCGCAAATAAAAAGGTCCTTGTTATTGGTTCCGGGCCGATTAGGATCGGACAGGGTGTCGAATTCGATTACGCAACGGTGCACTCTGTTCTTGCATTGAAGGAAATGGGCTATGAAGCGATTATCATGAATAATAACCCAGAGACGGTTTCAACGGACTTCAGTGTATCAGATAAACTTTACTTTGAACCGCTCACCCTGGAAGACGTTATGAACGTCATTGACCTTGAACAACCAGAAGGCGTGATCGTCCAGTTTGGCGGGCAGACAGCCATTAACCTTGTGGAAGATCTGAGCCGTCAAGGTGTGCAAATCCTTGGGACAACTATGGATGCGATCAATCAGACAGAAGACCGTGACCTATTTGAACAATTACTGAATAAGCTAAATATCGCTAAGCCCGGAGGAGAAAGTGTAACAAGCGAAGAGGAAGCTTTTGCTGCTGCTGAAAAAGTAGGATATCCGGTTGTCGTACGTCCTTCCTACGTTCTTGGCGGAAGAGCCATGGCGATTGTCTACTCGGAAGAAGAACTGGAATCCTATTTAGAAAATAACGTAACGGTCCATAATGGCCATCCAATCCTAGTTGACAAATATATGACAGGAATGGAAATCGAGGTGGACGCGATTTCAGATGGAGAAGATGTGTTCATTCCTGGAATTATGGAACATATTGAAAGGGCTGGCGTACACTCTGGAGATTCAATGGCTGTATATCCGACCCAGCGTTTATCTCAGGAGCTTGAGCAGCAATGTATCGACGCAACGACGAAGATTGCGCGAGAACTAAACATGAAAGGCTTAATTAATATCCAGTTCGTCGTTCATAAAGGAACAGCTTATGTCCTTGAGGTGAATCCAAGAGCAAGTCGAACGGTGCCATTCTTAAGTAAAATCACTGGCGTTCCGATGGCTAGACTCGCGACTTACGTTATTCTCGGAAATCGCTTGAAAGATTATGGTTATTCATCAGGCGTAGCTCAAAAACCGAATGGCGTTTATGTAAAAGTGCCAGTGTTCTCTTTTGAAAAGTTGCGCAGTGTCGACACGACGCTCGGACCTGAGATGAAGTCGACAGGTGAAGTTATCGGGTACGACCAAACACTTGAAAAAGCGTTGTATAAAGGAATGACTTCAGCCGGATTGAAAATCCCTACGCATGGTTCAGTACTGTTAACAGTAGCGGATAAAGATAAAAACGAAATGCTATCCATTGCAGAAACGTTCTATGAACTAGGGTTCCAACTCTTTGCCACAGAAGGAACGGCTTCCGTTATCGAAGAAGCAAACATCCCAGTTGAAGCAGTAGGTAAAGTCGGCTCAGAACAGCGTGATGTCATAGACCTGATACAAAATGGAGATGTACAAGTGGTTGTGAACACACTTAATAAAGGAATGCGTGCAAGATCAGACGGATTCCGAATTCGCAGAGAAGCGGTTGAACACGGCATTGCCTGCTTAACAAGCCTTGATACAGCGAAAACAATTGTCGAAGTTATTAACGCCATGTCCTTTACCGCCCGCGCGATTACACCAGTCGAAAGGGTGAAGTCATGAAACGCGAATGGATGACGATCATTGAGCACGACAAAATAGCACGACATACGTACCGTCTCGTCTTGAAAGGCGAGATGGTTCATCGTGTGAAAGAACCTGGACAGTTTGTTCACATTCAGGTGAGTAAAGACTTTTACCTACGTCGCCCTGTATCTATCTCAGATATCCATGTGGAAAGTGGCACGGTGACTTTATTGTATAAAGTGATGGGGAAAGGCACAGATGCGATGACAGAAAAGAAAGTCGGTGAGGAGCTAGATGTTCTAGGACCTGGAGGACAGGGGTTCCCAATTGATGAAATCGAGACAAAGCAAGCTTTACTCGTCGGTGGAGGTATCGGAGTCCCTCCTCTTTACTATTTAGCGAAGCAGCTGAATGAAAAAGGCATCCAAGTAACTAGCATTTTAGGTTTTCAATCGGCTGAAGATGCTTTTCTTACAGATAATTTTGAAGCGCTTGGAGATCTCTATGTCACAACAAATGATGGTACTCTTGGTCATAAAGGGTTAGTGACGGATCTATTTCCACATGTGCAAGGAACGTTTGATACGTACTTTACGTGTGGACCGACAGTAATGCTAAAAGCTGTAGCTAATGAGCTTTCTGACATACCTGGATATATTTCCATGGAAGAACGAATGGGGTGTGGCATAGGCGCCTGCTTTGCCTGTGTCGTTCCATCGAAAGATGAAAAAGGGTACAGAAGAATTTGTTGTGACGGTCCTGTATTTGATGCAAAGGAGGTAGTGCTTCCATGAATATTCACCAGTCGTTACCAGGTTTATCTCTGAGAAATCCAGTCATGCCTGCTTCAGGCTGTTTCGCATTCGGCAAAGAATTCGCCCAGTTTTATGACCTCTCTGAGCTCGGTGCTGTCATTATGAAGGCGGCCACCGGGGAAAAGCGGTTCGGCAACGGTACTCCAAGAGTAGCTGAAACAGCAAGTGGGATGCTGAATGCCATTGGTTTACAAAACCCGGGTGTCGATTCAATTATCTCGGACGAAATCCCTTTCTTAAAAGCCTTTGAGATGCCGATCATTGCCAATGTTGCCGGAAGTACCGTGGAAGAATATGTCCACGTTGCAAAAAAGATTTCTCAGCATGTGAATGCGCTTGAGCTGAATATCTCCTGCCCGAATGTAAAAGAGGGAGGCGTTCAATTCGGCACTGATCCAGCACTTGCTGAAGAGGTGACGAGAAAAGTGGTTGAGGCGAGCCAAGTTCCCGTCTATGTTAAGCTCTCCCCCAATGTAACCAACATTGTATCGATGGCGAAAGCGGTTGAAGCTGGCGGGGCAGAAGGGCTATCGATGATCAATACGTTGACCGGCATGCGCATCGACCCTGCCACAAGAAAACCCATCATCGCAAATCAAACAGGCGGATTATCTGGAGCGGCGATCAAGCCTGTGGCTATTCGTATGATTCATCAGGTTTATGCTGAAGTGAACCTGCCGATCATCGGTATGGGAGGCATAGAAACAGTTGAGGATGTTATTGAATTTTTGCTCGCTGGTGCGAGCGCTGTTGCGATCGGCAGTGCCAATTTTAAAAATCCGTTGATCTGTAAAGAAATCATAGAAGAATTACCTGCTGCATTACAAAAATATGGCTTCCATTCCATAGAGGAAGCAATCGGAGGTGCCCATCATGAAAAGTCTGCAACCAGTCTATTTCGCACTTGATTTTGAAACTGGAGAAGAAGCACTGAACTTTTTACAAGCTCATCAATTGAAGAGCATTCCAGTGAAAGTCGGGATGGAGCTTTTTTATCGAGAAGGCCCGGAGATGATCCAAAAGCTGAAAGAAGATGGGCATTCCATATTCCTTGATCTGAAACTTCATGACATCCCCGAAACAGTTTGCCGAGCAATGCGCAATCTTGCAAAACTGGATGTGGACGTCGTCAATGTGCATGCGCAGGGCGGCTCCACAATGATGGAAGCCGCAAAAAAAGGGTTAGAAGAAGGAGCTAAAGCTGAGCGTCCGTTATTATTAGCCGTTACGATCCTCACTTCTACTGATCAAACTATGGTAGAAAAAGAACTCTTGCTCGATCGACCAGTGTCTGAGATTGTGGAGCATTATGGAGAACTTGCAGAGAAAAGCGGCGCAGACGGGGTCGTTTGTTCAGTAGAAGAGGCAGCTTTAATAAAAGAGTATACGAATCTCTATGCACTGACTCCGGGCATACGACTTGAAGGCAGTGAAACCCATGATCAGAAGCGTGTCGCTACACCTATGGCTGCACTGGAGAGAGGAAGCGATTCAATTGTTGTAGGTCGCGCGATTAGAGATGCGGAAGACCCATACGCTACATACCAACAGATCAAGGAGGAATTTACTCGTGAAATCCATCATTCATAATTTAATTGAAATAGGAGCAGTGAAGATTGAAACCGAAGATTTATTCACCTGGACTTCTGGTCTGCGATCTCCGATCTATTGCGATAATCGGCTTACGATGTCCTATCCGGAAATTCGTCAACGCATTGCAGAAGCTTTCGTTGAAAAAATTAAATGCCTTGATGAAAGAGTGGATGTAATCGCTGGATGTGCAACAGCAGGTATACCTCACGCGGCCTGGGTCGCAGATAAGCTAAACCTGCCAATGGTTTATGTTCGCTCATCAGCGAAAAAACACGGAAAAGGAAATCAGATTGAAGGAAAAGTTGAAAAAGGGCAGCGTGCTGTAGTAATTGAGGATTTGATTTCTACAGGAAAATCTTCGATACAAGCAGCTGAAGCTTTGAAGGCAGAGGGTGTACAGGTAATTGAAGTTTTATCCATCTTCACTTACGGTTTGGACACAGCAAAGGAGGCTTTCACTGAAAAGGGCCTTACGTATAGGTCAATCGCAAGTTATGAAGAGCTTGTGGACCAACTTTCTAAGGATAACCTCATGGACGAAAGTGAAAGAAAACGAATGACAGAATGGAGGGAAAATCCTTTCGTATTTACAAACTCTTAAAAAAGCGAACTGTTGCTATTTAAAGGCCATACTTGTACGATGGAATCATCAGAAAGTATTGGTGATGTTGATGACGATGAAATCAAAAAAACATTCTTTTTTCATTCTCATGAATGCCTCCCTGGGACTTTTAACTTGTTTTATTTATTTATATACTTGGGTGGCTTTTTCTTTCATGGAGTCGATGTGGTCTTGGGAGCCGCTTCTTAGTTTAGCTGGCTCGATCACTCTGTTTATTCTTTGGAACATCTACATGTTAAGGAATGAACGTAACAGGTATTGGGCGCAAGCGGTTTTCTCCTACCTTGGCTCGATCGCTATTTTTGCTTACTTTTTAACTTAATAAACCAGTTAAAATGAAAAGCCGTGATGGGATGTGCATCACGGCTTTTCATTTTAATTATTCTATTAAAGGAAGTTGGCCCCCATTTCAGTATTAAGCAACCGAAACTCCAGTATTTAAAAAGGAGCTTGCTCGGATAGAACAACTATGAATCCAGCGTTACAGCTGTGTTTCTTCCATAAACAAGGCAAGTTAGTGGAAAAGTGATTTCGAGATAGCTTCTTGGCAAGGGGCGTAGGGGAATGAGGAGACTCCTAACTTAAAGGTGGAAGCGCCTCGAACAGCGGCGTATGGACTGGACTGAGCTGTAGGAGAT
>NZ_JRNX01000324.1 GCF_000786645.1 Halobacillus sp. BBL2006 | reverse complement strand
TTGTTTCTTTTTTTATGGGATAATATTAGAGTGGTGAAAATATCTAGTTACCTCTATCTTTGAATGTCTAGCTAGCAATCGTACTCTCTAATGCTCGCTTTATTCAGTAAAAGAAGTATACTTACTACTATTACATCCCTTTACCTCTCTTGAATCTCTCACTTTTTCTAAAGTTATTTAATACACTATGGTTGTTGAACCCTTTTTTTAAATCACTCGCATATAAATTCACATAATTCATTGTTACATCTAAGGTAGAATGCCCCAATAAACGTTGAAGTTTAAACGCATCTCCACCACTTGTAATATAATGTTTAGCAAAAGTGTGCCTAAATGCGTGAATAGATGTCTTCTTAACACCTCTCTTCTTATTATACCGTGCTATCGCATGCTGAGCAGAATTTCTAGTCATCTGCTCTTTTAACTCATTCACAAACAAGTAATCATCTACTTCAAGCTCATAACTGCGTACATATGTGTTAATTATCATTACTAGGTACTCACTTATAGGATTGTACTGAGCTTTTCTATTCTTGGTTGTTGTTAAAACAACCATCCCATTCTCCAAGTCAATGTCTTCTACTTTTAAGTTAAGCAAAGTATTTAACCTATTACCCGTTTCTAATAAGTAGTTAACCATCACCCAATTACGATGTTCTACAAAGCCAATAGACTTCATGTCGGGTTTCTTAATTAGTCTCTTAATGTCATCATCACTATATGGTTCTTTTTGCTCTGTATTAGCTTTTATAAGGCTTATACTGAAGCCCTTTAAGTGGTCTTCTCTCATTGCATAATAAAGAAGCGCCCTAGCAGCCCTCAAATAAGTATTAATAGTTGTATCCTTCAAACCTTTATCTCTCAACCACATAATATAACGGTCAATTTGAGACCTTCTAATATTTTCAACTAAATCAATACTCACTTCCCTTAAGTAATCAAAGAAATAAGTTAAATTTTGCTCATAATAGATAATCGTCATTTCAGAAAGGTTTTTAACCCTATTCCCTAACTGAAAATCCTCATAAAGCTCTTTAACAGTCTTTACCCGCTTCTCTAAGTTTCGCTTATTCAACTTTGACATTGTAACAACTCCTTCTAAGATAATTAGTCTTAAAAGGCATCCAACAACCGTATTTGTTGTCCACACGATTAGCCATTGATTTCATTAAATTTGAACACAAAAAAATCAGTGCTCTGAATTACTCAAAGCACTGATTTCATGGGCTTTAACCCTCTTTTTTAGTACCGGTGGCCGGGGTCGAACCGGCACTCCGTGAGGAACACGATTTTGAGTCGTGCTTAACCCAATAAACGAATAAAACGGCTGTATATCAGTGTTTTCAGTAATATTATTTAACCTTAATTGTGTGGTTGTCCATACGATTATTGAATACCTACAACTAAAGTACTTGTATGTTACCAAAATGTCAAGTTTTACTTCAGCTGTCCTTTTTAACGGAAAAAACAATTCAATAAATTATCTTGGTATTGAATCATACTTCAAGAACCCATTTCACCTATTCTCATCCATACTATTTATACACAAGTCATCATTTATTTTAATGACTATTACAACGAACAGCTTAAGAATTGAGTAGTAATCTCTTATATGCTGTTCTTCATCATTAGTGTTTGTCCCATGTAAGTATTTATTACGAATATCATGACCATTGGTGAATTTTGATTTATTAAGGTAATAATCAAGATAGTCTTGTTCATTTCGTGAAAATAAGCTTCTATCAAAGCTAACAAGGTTTTGTACGCTTAATCTTTCAATTAATCCTTTTATTTCATCAGAATAATGCCAAAAACTCATTACTTCATTAAAATATAATTCTTTAAGAACGTATATAACTCTAGGGTCTACAAACTCAAAGTAACCTCTATGGTTTTCCCGTATTAAGTTATTTTCAAACAACCATTGCATTCTTCTCAACTGATGTTCTAGAAAATCACTGGTGGTTAATTTATCTGAAATCATTAGGTTAAAGAAATTCTTATATTTCACTTCTTTCTTGGGTAAGTAAAATATACCACTCTGGTCAGAGAACAATAGATATGAAGCGGTCTCATACCAATCACTTGAGGAATAAACATACTTCTTGTTATTAAAAGACTTAACATCTTTTACTCTCAAGCTAGAAGATGACATTTGAATTAATTCTTGGTCTATTAACCCGTCCTCAATTAGAGAATTATATTGTTTAAGAATTCTATCTATTTCAGGGAGAATAGTTCTACATTTTTCAAAAAATGAAGCTTCGCTAGAAGGCATTTTAACGATAAAATCAGAAATTTGAAATTCGTCAACAAGATACACACCAAAAAACCACTCAATCATATCTTCCAATCTTATATCGAGAACATTTAGCACATTAACATAACTATATATTTCAGCATCAGACAACATTTCTTTGTGATTAAATGCGCTGGATTGGTAGTACAAGTGTTCTGCCTGTGGTCTAAATACTGACTCCAACGTACTACCCTCATTCTTTTTTGAGTCAAATGCTAATCTCATAGTTCCATCAACAAATCCAAATAGATAAATAAAATTGTTCCAAAGTGTAGGAAAGTCCAGGTTTTCTTCAATCCAATTTCTGCTTATCTTAATGTCTGCTGTTCCATCTTCCATAGAGAATAATATTGCATCGTCTTGTTCATCGGGATAAGAAATCATAACTCCTGATTGAATACCTACTCCATCATTGAAGATTTTTTCTACCTCTTCTTTAGCTTTTCTCTGAGCATGCAATTTGATTTTATCAGGTATCTTTAACTCTTTATTCGGTGGCAAATGAATAATTCTTCTCAATACATTGATATTAACTAATGGCGAATCAATATACCTATCAATTAAACTTAATTCATCAGCTGTTGTAAAGGAAGGTGGCAAATATAAATTATCTTGGTTTAGATACTTTGAAATAATAGTCTCCGCATTCGTAGAATCAGAAAATAATAATTCCTTAACTGTTTCATCAAAGTACTCAGTCATTCTCCTAAACTTTAGTATCTCTGAAAGGGGCAAATTTTTCTTTTCAAGAAATTGCTTGAAATCATTCGCTTCTATTCCTTGATATAATTTATAAATTTCAAGAACCTCTAAGTAGTCGTCTGCATATTCAATTTCAATTTCATCATATAAATTAATGAAGTCATCCTTATGACTCCCTATGAATTTACCAATTTTCTGTTTAATTTTTTT
>NZ_JRNX01000323.1 GCF_000786645.1 Halobacillus sp. BBL2006 | reverse complement strand
AAAAAAATAGTAAAATAACTTGAATGAAGCTGATGGTTATGGTATATTTACTGTCGGTGTCAATACACACGCCTTTGGATTCTTCTATAGGTTGCTCAGCTAATTGAGTTTGTAGAAGAAAATGATAAGGGCGGAGGATACTAAAATAAACCAAACAGGAGGAACTATAATGTCTGTAATTTCTATGAAACAGCTATTAGAAGCTGGTGTTCATTTTGGACACCAAACCCGTCGCTGGAATCCGAAGATGAAGAAATACATCTTCACAGAGCGTAACGGAATCTACATCATCGACCTGCAAAAAACAGTTAAGAAGGTGGATGAAGCATTTAACTACGTGAAAGATGTAGCCGCAAACGGTGGAAACATCCTATTCGTAGGTACTAAGAAACAAGCACAGGACACTGTCCGTGAAGAAGCTACACGCTGTGGCATGTACTACATCAACCAACGTTGGTTGGGTGGAACACTTACTAACTTTGAAACAATCCGCAAGCGTATCAACCGTCTTAAAGACATTGAGCGCATGGAAGAAGATGGTACTACTGACGTACTTCCTAAAAAAGAAGTTGTCGACATGCTTAAAGAAAAAGACCGTCTTGTGAAATTCCTTGGTGGTATTAAAGAAATGAATACTCTTCCAGATGCAATGTTTGTCATTGACCCTCGTAAAGAGCGCATTGCAATTGCTGAAGCACACAAACTTAACATTCCAGTGGTAGGAATCGTAGATACGAACTGTGATCCAGATGAAATCGATTATGTGATCCCAGCAAACGACGATGCGATCCGTGCCGTTAAATTGCTAACTTCTAAAATGGCAGACGCTGTACTTGAAGCTAAACAAGGTGAAGAAACAGAAACAACTGAAGAAGCTGAAGTAGAGGCTGCTACTGAGTAAGAAGACTTTAAAGGTGATAAGGGGGTATACCTTTTATCACCTTTTTTAAAACGAAAAGCTAAACTGTCTTTTATATTCTCAATAAGCGTAAGCCAAGAAATCTGGTGAAAACCATTTGTTTCACAGAATTGCTTGACTTATGACTTTGAGCGGTGAGACAGAGAAAATTAAGTGAAAACATACTTTCGTTTATTTAACAAGGAGGCTTTAAAATGGCTGTTAACGCTAAAATGGTAAAAGAACTTCGTGAAAAAACTGGTGCTGGCATGATGGATTGTAAAAAAGCACTGACTGAAACTGATGGTAACATGGAAAAAGCGGTTGACTGGTTGCGTGAGAAAGGAATTTCTAAAGCACAGAAGAAAGCTGACCGTATCGCAGCTGAAGGTTCTGCGTCAATCGAAATCTCTGGAAACACTGCTGTACTTTTCGAAGTAAACTGCGAAACAGACTTTGTTACTAAGAACGATCAGTTCAAATCTCTACTTAAAGAGCTAGGACAACACCTTCTATCTCAAAAACCTGAAACGGTTGAAGAAGCTCTTGAACAGAAGCTTCACGGTGATGGTGATGTATTGAGCAGCTATATCACAGACGTAATTGCGAAAATCGGAGAGAAGATTTCCCTTCGTCGTTTCGTAATCAAAGAGAAAACAGATAATGACGCTTTTGGTGCTTACCTTCACATGGGTGGTAACATCGGGGTTCTTACAGTACTAGAAGGTTCTACAGATGAGCAAGCAGCTAAAGATGTTGCGATGCACGTAGCAGCCGTTAACCCTCGTTATGTATCCAGTGACGAAATTCCTGAAGAAGAAGCGAATGCAGAGCGCGAAGTTCTTAAAACTCAAGCGATGAACGAAGGTAAACCTGAGAACATCGTTGAGAAAATGGTTGAGGGACGCATGAACAAGTTCTACGAAGAAGTTTGCTTGCTGCAACAAAGCTTCGTTAAAGACCCGGACCAAAAAGTTAAGAATTTCGTAGAATCTAAAGGTGGTACAATCACTGGATTCGATCGCTTTGAAGTTGGAGAGGGCATGGAAAAACGTGAAGAAAACTTCGCTGATGAAGTAATGAGCCAAGTTAAAAAATAATGATGAGTGGATATAGGGGACACCATGAGAGTGTTCCCTATTTTCAAAAATGATGCTACATAGCATGCTTTAAATACTAGTAGCAGCACAAGACAGCAAACACACACGGGAGGTTACTATGACTACTGCTCGCTATCGTCGAATTGTACTGAAACTAAGTGGGGAAGCCTTAAGTGGCGAAGCTGGTTTCGGACTAGAACCAAGTATTATTCAATCTGTTTCACGCCAAGTAAAAGAAGTTGCCGAACTCGGTGTTGAAGTTGCCGTAGTGGTCGGAGGCGGCAATATTTGGCGCGGAAAAGTAGGAAGCGAAATGGGGATGGACAGAGCTAACGCCGATTACATGGGAATGTTAGCTACTGTAATGAACTCCCTTGCTCTCCAGGATAGTTTAGAAAACCAGGGTATTCCAACCCGTGTTCAAACCTCTATAGAGATGAGACAAGTAGCTGAACCATACATTCGTAGAAAAGCCATTCGTCATCTAGAGAAGAAACGCGTTGTTATTTTTGCGGCAGGTACGGGTAA
>NZ_JRNX01000322.1 GCF_000786645.1 Halobacillus sp. BBL2006 | reverse complement strand
AATCTGCGTTGATTTCATACAAGTTTTCAATGTTCGTTTTTTTCCACCGCTACTTTACTTATGTCCTAGCCTCTTTTTCTATTGTCTTTATCAAACTCTATTGTGATCCGTCTTCATAGCATAATTAACAACAAGCGGAAAAAAGTATATTTATTAAAACCTTTACAAAAGTTACAGCGGTATGTCTATCTTTACTAACTATCCTTCACCTTACCTGTTTTCTGTCATATACTCATACTCTATCATTACCCGGGAATAAATAGAGTGTAAGCCAATAAGCCCTGGGAGGGATGACAAAATGGTTTGGCTGTTACTCATCATTCCTGCAGTGATCATCACTGTTGCGGTCTACTTTGAGCGGAGAAATAAAAGACAGGTACAAGAAGATCACTTGAGCGTTAAAGATCATCAAACACTTGAACAGGATTACATTTCTCACGGTTCAGGAAACGAATCCACGAAACCAGAAAACTTATAAAACCATTCAACATAACTAGAAGTCAAAAGCGATCCAGGCTTTTGACTTTTTTGTTCTGTTATTGAAAGAAAAGTCATACAGTAGAGTTGGACTGTCTGTCGCTGAAAATGATTCTCAAAATCATTGACAGGTCTTTGTTTACCCCATAAACTAGATTATAGTGATAATTGTACGTGTTTTTCTGGATTAGTGTTTGTGGATAAAGGAGAGGTTAAGAAGATGGAGACGCTGCTAGCAAATAATTTAACCTTGGGATATGGAGATTCCATTATCATAGATTCGTTGAATATTGAGATTCCAAAAGGAAAAGTATCTGTCCTGATCGGAGGCAACGGATGCGGTAAATCCACCCTTTTACGGTCAATGGCCCGCCTCTTGAAGCCTAAATCAGGAGAGGTTGTTCTTGATAGTAAAGATATCTCTAAGATGAAAACGAAAGAAGTCGCCAAGAAAATGGCGATTCTGCCTCAAAGTCCAACGACACCAGAAGGGTTGACGGTTCATCAGTTAGTAAAGCAAGGGAGATATCCTTATCAAGGATTCACGAAACGCTGGTCTGAAGAAGACGAACGTGCTGTTGAGAAAGCCTTGAACGATACGAATTTGGCTGAATTGAGGGAGCGTACAGTAGATTCTCTATCAGGAGGTCAACGACAGCGGGCGTGGATTGCGATGACGCTTGCCCAGGATACTGATACCATTTTGCTTGATGAGCCGACAACTTACCTGGATATGACCCACCAAATTGATATCTTAGACCTGCTTTTTGACTTGAACCAAGATCATGGCCGTACGGTTGTGATGGTTTTACACGATATTAACTTGGCTTGTCGTTACGCAGACCATATTATTGCAGTCAAAGATAAGTCTGTTTTCGCACAAGGGAAGCCTGAAGAAGTCGTCAATTGTGAACTCATGCAGCATGTCTTTGATATGAATTGTGAAGTCAGACAGGACCCTTTATTCGGTACACCTATGTGTATTCCCCACGGTAAAGGGCGGTGCTTGATTAAACAAGCCCAGGCAGAAGCACAGTCTGCTCAATCCATCGTTTAACCATTTAGAAATTATGCAAAAAGCAATGGGAGGCATCGCTTCCCATTGCTTTTTTAATCAGGAATTTCTTCTAGGTTTTGGATAATATAAGTCGGCTCGATTCCAAGCTCAGGCCATTTCTGTTCTTTGCGATTGACCCAAGCGGTATGAAAGCCGAATGCTGCCGCCCCTGTAATGTCCCATGGGTTACTGGAGAAGAATAAAATTTCTTCTTTCTTACAACCCAGTTTTTCCTGGGCATATTTATATGCATCTGGGTGCGGCTTATACACCTGTACATCATCTGCACTGAGCAGATCAAAGGTCTCTGTCAGCTTGTTGTGGTTTAATAAAGGCTCGAGCATCGACCTAGTTCCGTTTGAAAAGATCGTAAACGTTTTATCAGGGGGGTTTTTAGAGAAGGTGGACACTTCATCGTAAGGCTTCAGTTTTTCATATTGCTTCATTAAATCATCCACTATGTCCGGCTTAACCGTCACATCACTAAAGGCAAGAGCGTCCTCTAACGCCCAGCGCGTAATTTCATTGAACGGGCGATATCCTTGAATGAGCTGGCGGACAAGAAAATAATGAATTTGCCGTTCTCTCCACTGCTGACTGATGGAAGCTCCTTGATCCGGATAATGCCCATGGATTTTTTCCATAACGGAATGAACATCAAAAAGTGTCCCATAAGCATCAAATACATATGCTTTATATCTCAATATATACACACTCCTTTACATCGTAGTTGTTTCCCTTTTCAAGGTGGTGGTAAACAGTAGGGAGCCGATGGAAGGGAGGAAAAAATGAACACATTCCATCATGGATATTGGACTTTTTTCGCTGCTAGAAAACAAAAACATCTTGGCTGGTTTATTTTCGGCAGTGTTTTACCTGACCTTGTGTATTATGTCATGTTTATATACTTAGCTATTGCGAGGAATGCATGGCAGGTGATCGACGATCCTGATCCAATGAGGTCATTGTTCGGGCTTGTCCATGACCTATTTGAACACCCAGTCGTGTTTGTGCTGCGCCAAGCGGGGCACTCTATATTTGTATGGGCAATCGTCTTTGTTATTGTGATCGTTTGGAAAGGATTTAGATTGACGAAGGGGACCGCACTTTTATATGGGTGGCTGGGTCATATCATCCTCGACCTGTTGACTCATGTAGAGGATGCTGTGCCGATGTTCTATCCGGTCAGCAGCTATACATTCAGAAGTAAAGTGTCGTACTGGGATGATGAGCACTATGCGCGGGTTTTTTCCATTATCAATACGACGCTGATTTTGTTATCGCTTCTATACCTTTTTATCCAAAAACTGAGAAAAAAGCGCCCGTTCACAAAAAGTTCATGACCTTCGGTGGTGTTTTTCGTTCTCTATGCTTTGGTTTTCATGATATGATTTATTGTGAATGCATCATTAGAAAAAACATTATGATCTAAATAGAGAAAGGGTAAGACGATGAAGAAATTCTCCATTTTGACAACGTTCGTAACTTTTCTCGCTCTGATTCTCGGTAACCTCGTCGTCGCGACGGATTCCGGAGATGCGTGCGGGACGTCATGGCCGTTTTGTAATGGATCGGTCATTCCCGATTTTACGAACTACCATGTCCTTATTGAATATTCGCACCGTTTGATGGTGCCGCTGCTCGCTATGCTGACGTTCATCAACGCCGTAGGAGCCCTTTATAAACATCGCAAGCGGAAATCTGTATTTATTTTATCTATCTTGAGCTTAGGCTTGCTCGTCTTTCAATCGCTTGTTGGGGGATTTAATGTGCTGCTTGGCACGCCTCCGGGATTTACGACGCTGGATGTCACGTTCAGTCAAATGCTCCTGGTCGTTCTAGTGCTATTGAGTTACAGCCTGCATGAGAAGAAAATAGAGCTTGACCGCACAAGCTGGTCTACAATTTCAATGAGCTACCGTACGTTTCTAATCGGCTTCAGTTTATATGTGCTTCAGGTCATATTAGGAGCCTTTTTCAAGCATAGCCGTGCCAGTAATGTTCTTTTAGATATTCCTGCCGTCGAATACTTGATAAGAAATGAATCAATAGCGAACATGATTTACTCGCTGCACTGGGTGGCGACTGTCGTCATCATCGTTGCAGCCGTATGGTTTGTCATCTATGCATCTCGGTTCAAGTATCATATTACTCTATCTTGGCTCTATCTTATCTCCTTACTGATGAATGCGGTCGTAGGATTCGTCATCGTGGTGACAGGAAATATTGTTGTTGCGTCATCGATTCATATGATCATTTCGACGGTAACGATGGTGATTGGAGCAAGCATTTTAGGCGGGTATTGGTTCAAGCTGCAAAAGAAATTGATTTGAGGAAGGGGCTGCTTTTTGAAGCAGCTTCTTTTTTGTGGGATAAATCAAAATAGCTCAAAAACAAAAGGAGCCGCAACAATTGGTTTGAGGCTCCTTCCTTTTATCATAAAGCTCTCGATTGTTGAAGGCTCATTTTCGAGACTTTTTCATGTTTCAGTTGCCTTGGATAGAAAGTGGAGGTCCGGGAAACCACTCGCTTTCCTGCGGGGGACCTGGCAAGCTTCCAAACAAACGCAAGAACGTAAGGGCAACCACTTGTTCTCTACTGGTTTCCAGTTCCCCATTGCGCTAGTGAAGAGCTCGAAACTTCTGTATTTTTATAAAGGCTTGTAGAATAGCTATGAATCCATCATAGTAGCCAGGTTCCTTCCAAAAATCAAGCAAGTTAGTGGAACTTTGATTTCGGATGCTCTCTTGGTAAAGGGCGTTGGGGAAGGGGGAGACTCCTGTGGGATTAGAGTACAGGGTGAGATCCCGCAGGGCAGATGCCCGAGGAAGCTCAACGTACGCCCACGGAAAGCGACTCCTTTCCCAACGACCCTAAAACCACACATACATCTCGAAATCGAGTCTTCCAGATAACTGCACTATAGTTGTATAACCATTATAGTCTCATACAGAAAAAAGTCTTCATTTAAACAAATCTCGTATTTCTTCTTCACTTAAGGACGTCAACATAGATTCACCAGGCTGGATAATCTGATCGACAAGGTCACGTTTCTTTTGTTGAAGCTGATAAATACGCTCTTCAATCGTACCTTCGGAGATCATCCGTACCACCTGGACGACTTTTTCCTGACCAATGCGGTGAGCACGCCCTGCAGCTTGTTCCTCAATAGCAGGGTTCCACCATAAATCATAGAGGATGACGGTGTCGGCACCGGTTAGATTCAAACCTGTTCCTCCGGCTTTCAACGATATGAAAAAGGCATCTTTTTCCCCTTCATTGAAGCGTTCGACCTGTTCCATACGGTGTTCGGATTTTGTACTTCCATCGAGATAAAATCCATCGATTCCTTCTGCTGAAAGCTCCTTATGAAGCATAGTGAGCATGCTTGAGAACTGGGAGAAGATGAGCAGTCGATGTCCGCTAGCCTTCATCTCCTTCGCAAGTTCCTTCAACTGCTCCAGTTTTCCAGAACCTCCATCGTAATTCTCTAAGAATAGAGAAGGGTGACAGCAAATCTGACGAAGTCGAGTCAGTCCGGCCAGAATCTCCAGTTTGCCTCGCTGAATGCCCTTTGTGGCGATCGTTTCTTTAATGTCGTTCTGAATTCGTTCTAAATAGCCGAGGTACACTTCTTTTTGCTCGCGTGTAAGCTCTGAATACTGAACGGTATCAATCTTGTCCGGCAACTCATCAAGGACCTCGGTCTTCATCCGCCTTAGAATAAACGGACGAGTCATACGAGCAATTTTCTCGGGTTTCATATCTAGGAATTTCTTTTTGCTCGAATAAAAGCCAGGCATCAGTGTACGGAAAATCGACCATAGTTCTTGAAGGGAATTCTCAATTGGTGTTCCGCTCAGCGCAAAACGATGCTTTGCCTTGATCGTCCGCACTGCAGACGCTGTCTTCGTCGTTTCGTTTTTCACGGCCTGTGATTCATCTAAAATCATGGCATGAAATGTTTCCTTTTTGTAAAACTCGGAATCCTGCCTTAGCAGTGGATATGAAGTGATGACAATATCTGCTGATGCCATTTGTTCAAGTGCACTCAGACGAGTTTGCGGGTCGCCGGAAATAATTTGAACCGACAAGGTCGGCGCGAATTTTTCGACTTCTTTTTTCCAATTATAAATGAGCGATGCTGGGGCGATGATGAGTGCGGGATTCTCCATCATGCCATGTTGTTTTTCATAAAGCAGGAACGTAATTGTCTGCAGTGTTTTTCCTAACCCCATATCATCGGCAAGAATACCGCCAAGCCCGTAAGTTGCAAGGGATTTCATCCATCGAAACCCTGTCAATTGGTAGGGGCGCAGGTCTGCCTGGAGGTTTTCAGGTGCCTCGATGTTAAATGACTGAGGTGATTTCAATCGTTCAACAAGCTCTGTGAAAGACTGGTCACGCTCTGATTCATCTGTTCGCAAAGCGTCCTCGACTTGAAGGCTTCTCATTTTAGCAACTTGGACGTGACTGTCTTCGATGTCTTTACTTGTCAGATCGAGTTCTGATGCCAGGCGCTGGAACCTTTCGAATGATTCTGATGTTAAAGAGAGAAGTGCGCCGTCAGACAATCGATAGTATTTTTTTCGTTCAATTGAAGCTTTCAAGGCGGCGGAGACGTCATCCGAGCTGATGCCGTCGATGGCAAAGCTGATGTCGAGCCAGCTGCCGTCGCTTTGGATTTCCACTGAAGGTTTCAACTCATGGTCCTGCTGATCAAGTAGGGAGCGGACTGATGAGGATAAGAAGACCTCTGCATGCTCCCTGAACTTTGGAAGGAACTCTTGCATAAAGGTGTCCAGCTGTTCCTCATCTTCGATGTAGACGATATCTCCATCAAACTTGAATTCTGCGAACTCAATCAGCTCGATGATCGCTTGTTCTGTTGCGCTTTCTCTACGGATGATCGTGTTCTCATTTTGAGTTTTAGTCTTAAACGGATCAATCGTCACATCGCCGTAACGGAAGCGGACTTCAATCGTCAAGGTCCAACGGTAAAAATCGAGATAAACTTCTGCGCGCAATGGTTTTTGAACGATTTTTTTCTGAGCAGAATCGTCGAGCTGAACATTTGCGATGGTCTCCAGTTCAGGCAGGACATAGGAAACAATCCCTTCCATATCAGAATGATTGACCGTATGATTTCCATTTGAATTATAGGGGAATAACGAATGCAGCGTCTGGATGACCTCTTCTTTTTCAGCCTCAATCGGATAGAACGTTCCCTCTTTATAAAGCAAGTGGTAATCCGACAAATAATCATAATTTTTCAAGTTGTTCATATGCATGTGGAAATGACCGCGTTCTTCTGAGATATAAAAGGAGAGTTCAGGGAACTGCTGTTCAAAGTGCAGAACCCCTTTGTTCTCACCGCGATCAATGATTTCACAGTTTTTCTCTTCCAATTTAGGGATAAGGTTTGCTGCGAGTACCGGCGGTATTCTCAACGTTTTCTGTTCACTAAGATTCCATTGTTGTTCATAGAAACGCTCTTGTTCATAAGCGTGAATAAGCAAATCGAATATCGCTCGGTCCTCAGTAGTGATCATGTGGTCAGCAGGATCATAGGTGAATTTCTTTGTAATTCGATATGGCTGCTCAAGATCAATATGGTCAAGCAACTCTCGGATGTTCTTGATAACGTAAGGGTAACCCTCTCCTAACTTTACCTCAACGCTCAAGCTTTTTGTTCCAAGTAAAGAATGGAGATGGAGAAAGTATTGGATTTCCAACGGTTTTTTCAAGTCGTTAGACACACGGTTTTCCTGGCGTTGCCGGAAGGTTTCAAATAAACGCATCGCAAACAAACGATCATTGTTCGTCGTTGATGATCGTTCTTGCTTTCCTTGCTCTGCCAATTTTGGGGCGATTTGTTCTAAAGCTTTCTCACGAATCGCAATTAAGACAGCGGCGATGTGTTTACACGTATAGTAGCTACTGTAGGCAGGGCATTCACAAGTCGCTTCTACATCATCGTCCTCAAAAAAGAAGACGCGTACTTCATAATCATGCGTACCCGCTACGACAGCCCGCCATGAGCGAATGGCGCTATTATGAGAAAGGCCGTAAACTTTACCGGCTTCGAAATAGTGTTTTCCTCGTGTATAAAATGTATTTCCGGTTATTTTCTTTATATCTTTTGGTTGTAATAAGTACGTCTGCATAAATGGCATCCTTACTATCAGTATTTCCCTTTATTATAACAGGTTTGAAAAGATGAAGATTTCCTACAAATGTAACCTCAGGTCATCCATAATCTTCCACCTCAGGTCATCCTGAATATGGATGACCTGAGGTGGAAGAAATTCCTTTTACGATTGATTTTACGCCATGGTTATGCTAACTTTCAAAGTATGAGTTTGAAAATTCGAGGAAGCCGCTCGCTCGAGGGAGCGGTTTTTTTATGGAGTGAAGAGTCCAATGTGATCCGTATATCCCCGAACGAATTCAACAAACGATCATTATATGATGGAGGATATGACGATGCAAATACAAGATGAAATGAAAAAACGCAGGACGTTTGCGATCATCTCGCACCCGGACGCCGGGAAAACGACGATGACAGAGAAAATGCTGTTGTTCGGTAACCTCATCCGTTCAGCAGGAACTGTAAAAGGGAAAAAATCAGGTAAATTCGCTACCTCAGACTGGATGGAAATTGAGAAACAGCGTGGAATTTCCGTAACGTCCAGTGTAATGAACTTTCCTTATAAGGGTTACCAGGTAAACATTTTAGATACTCCAGGACACGAGGATTTCAGTGAAGACACTTATCGAACGTTGACGGCTGTGGACAGTGTGGTCATGATCATCGACGCGACAAAAGGGATCGAGGCCCAAACACTGAAATTGTTCAAAGTGTGTAAAATGCGCGGGATTCCAATTTTTACTTTTATTAATAAAATGGACCGCGAAAGTCGGGATCCATTTGAACTGATGGAAGAAATAGAAGAAACGTTGAATATCGAGACCTATCCAATGACATGGCCAGCCGGAATGGGTAAACGATTCCTCGGTGTTTTCGATCGCAATAATGAACAATTTGTCCACTTCTCTGGAAATGAAGAGGAAACATACATTCCGTATGAAGAGCTTGACCAGTATCCAGAGTTAACGGAAAACGCGACATTCCAGGAAGCGCAGGAAGAAATGGAGCTGTTGGTTGAAGCTGGAGACAACTTCACGATGGAAAAAGTCTTGAAAGGCGATCAGACACCAGTCTTCTTTGGTAGTGCCTTAGCTCCTTTCGGTGTTGAAACGTTCTTCAATACATTCATTGATATGGCACCAGAGCCTGCGCCAAGAAAATCAACAGAAGGAGTCGTGTCACCGGATCACGAAGAGTTTTCCGGATTCATTTTCAAGATTCAAGCCAATATGAATCCACAGCACCGTGACCGGATCGCTTTTGTTCGCATCTGCTCAGGAAAATTTGAACGAGGGATGAGCGTCACCC
>NZ_JRNX01000321.1 GCF_000786645.1 Halobacillus sp. BBL2006 | reverse complement strand
CAGAAAATCAAAAGGAATGGGCTATTTCATTCCGTGATGCTTATGAAGCGTGTGTCTGGGCGTTGCAGCTGGACGAGTTGTTTCCCTAGTAATCCCTAATCCTTTTATAGGAAAGGACCCGAAGTATCTCGAAATCGAATTTTTCACAATCCTGCAAAGTATCATAACCTTCAGTTTCTTCATATAATATACCGACCGTAACTGAAGACTGTTATAATTATCTTTCAGGCAAATTCTATTGCAATACTGTATGTAAATCCAAGATGACTGATTTCTCACATTACATTTCTACTATTTCTCTTAAAGCATTCTTTAATTTGAATATAGCTTTCGCATGGATTTGAGAAATTCTCGATGTAGTCAGGTCCAGAATTTGTCCAATCTCTGTCAATGTAAGTTCTTCATTATAAAATAAACTGATGACCATTTGTTCTTTTTCGTTTAATCGCTCGATTTCTATAGCTAATTCTTCAAGATTCTCATTTTTAATCGTCGCTTCAGATGGTGTCGGCGTTTGATGATCAGGCAAGGAATACCCGATCCCTTCTTTATGGACTTCTTTTCCGTCTTTCGGTTTTTCTTCCATAGATAAAACATTAGCGAAAAGAGAATCTTTTATTGTCTCTTCAACTTCTCCCTGGTCAAGCCCCAACTGAGCAGCTATTTCCAGAGATGTTGCCGGACGATGTAATTGTTGTTCGAGTTGATCAGTGGCTTGTTCTATTTTTTTGGATTTATCTCGTACTGACCGCGGCAGCCAGTCTTCTTTTCTTAACCCATCCATGATAGACCCTCTGATCCGAAAAGAAGCGTAAGTATCGAACTTCAAATCCCTCTCCGTATCAAACTTCTTCAATGCATCATACAAACCCAGCATCCCTAGACTTCTCACATCATCTTTGCTCACACTTTTAGGTAAGTGAGCAGCTATTCTTTGCACATGATAATTTACTAAATAATCATAGAGTTGCACCAATTGATTCGCAGTCTCTGCATCCTTATATGTTGTCCATAGTTTCCACAACTGCTCTTCTTGAGGAGATAAACAGGTTGCCATTGAAATCATCCCCGCTCTTTAAAATAATCATTATTGCTTTACGTTTCTTCATCTAAAAACCTACTGTCCTGATTTCAGAAGTTTCTTTAGAAAATGTTCCGGCAGTGGAAGGTATATCACTGGAAAATAAAGACTAAACCGGATAAAAATACACGAACCTATATGTTTCATAAGATTGGATTTTTTATCAAATCGTGTATTCTCCTTGATTGACCTTCCTTATATGGAGGTTTAATTTCACAATATCAAATTCTAATGTCCTCCCATTTTTTCCGCCGACATCCTCTGACTCAATCGAAATATTTTTTTCTATCAATTTTCTTTTTACCGCTTCTATATTTTTAGGGCCAATTCTCATTAAATCGCTGGCAGAAGAGAATGCAAACATTTGAGCACCGCCTGCGATTTTTGCTTTCATACGGTAGAGGGAGCCCCCTTTTTTACTGATCTCCTCTACCAAATCATCAATCGCTGTGTCTGCGTACTTAGCCCGATTCAGATCCACTTTTCTTGCCATAGATGAGTCAGGAAGCATAATGTGGGCCATCCCCGCAATTCCTTTTAACTCATCATACAGCACCACTCCAACACAAGACCCTAATCCAGAGGTGCGTAGTCTTTCTGGTGCCTTTCCTGTTTTCAATTCAGCTATTCCTACCTTCGTTACAGGTATAACATTATCCATTTGCAGTTACCCCTAATGCTTGAAAGAACTTATTGTACGCTTCAGGGTCAGGGAATAGGAAGAAATGTCCTTGAATGGAGTGGTCCTCTTCCTCACTTAACTCTGTCAAGGAGGTTTCAATCACTATTGCTTGATCACTTACACGGGACAGTTCGATGAGTCCAATACCGAGTATCGAGCCTACCATGTCTTTTGCCAAAGAAGGAACGGATGGATGAAGATCCATGAGAGTGAAGTCAGCTAGCGCGCTCAAATATGCACCGGAAAGAATATTCCCTAATTCCTGCAGTGCCGAGCGTGAAAGTTCATCATCCAATGTTCCATCGAGGTGAATATTTGTATTGCCCGTTAATTGACGGATGAACTGGACGGACTGTGCAGGTGAGAGGATAAAAAACATTGTGCCAGGTGCTTCCCCATGTATTTTTAAAAATACACCTACTACTTCTTTCTCATGGCCCCCAGCCAATTCCATAACCTCATCAAACCCTATCAAGTTTACAGACGGGACATGCATATTTATTTTACGATCTAAAAGCCTGGAGAGGGATGTAGCTGCATTCCCTGCACCGATATTTCCAATCTCCTTTAATACATCCAAATGAAATTCTGTGAAACGATCACCGAATCTCATTAATGTCCAGCGCTCTCACTTGATGGATTTCTTCTTTAGATAAGACTTTATCCATATCTAATAACAATAATAAACGACGTTCTAATTTCGCTATTCCTTGGATGTACTCCGCTTCAATGGTTCCGATCACTTTAGGAGGGGGTTCAATCGTATCTTCTTTCAGATCAAGTACATCGTTTGCTGCATCAACAATCATCCCAACGACAATATCAGAAAGTGTCACAACAATGATTCTTGTTTGACTCGTTTGTTCGAAAGGTTCCATATCGAACCTTTTCCTTAAATCAATTACAGGAGTAACTATGCCTCTAAGGTTTAATACTCCTTTGACAAAAGGTGCCGTACTAGGAACACGTGTAATGGGCATCATTCTTTCAATAGACCCTACTTGATCAACAGGTATCGTGTATTCCTCGTCATTCAACTGAAAAACAATGACTTTAGTAGACGCTCTTACCGCTTCTGACATAGAATCCTCTCCCGTTTACTTAATTAATGCGTTACTATCCAAGATAAGAGCGACTTGACCGTCGCCTAGAATAGTTGCTCCAGAAATCGCAAACACACCTGATAAATAATCGCCTAACGATTTTAGTACTACTTCCTGTTGTCCAATAAAAGAATCTACTACAAAGGCAGCCATTTTGTCTCCCTTCCTCACGATAATCAAAGAATAGTAGTCTTCTTCAATGATCATTTGTGGAACTTCAAGAATATCTTTTAAAAATATCAGCGGTACGACCTTCCCTCTATAATCAATCACTTGCTTATTGTGCGCATGCAAGACATCTTCTTTCTTTACAATCGCCGTTTCTATGATCGATGACAGGGGAACAGCATATTTTTCCTTTTGCACTTCAACTAACATCACAGAGATAATGGACAACGTCAGAGGGAGTTGAATGCAAAATGTACTTCCTTGATTCAATTCTGATTCAATCGTTATCGTTCCACCTAAGGACTCAATTGTGTTTTTTACAACATCCATCCCAACGCCGCGCCCTGAAACATCTGATATGGTATCTGCAGTCGAGAAGCCGCTTTCCATGATAAGTTCATTCATCTGTATGTCCGTCATGTTCAAAGCCTGTTCTTTGGTTACCACACCATTACTGATCGCTTTGCTCATCACTTTTTCCCTGTCGATGCCATTTCCATCATCAGATATTTCAATGAATACATGATTTCCACTATGATATGCCTTCAACTCTAGAGTACCTGTCGCTGGTTTCCCTTTCGCCTTCCGTTCTTCTGGACTTTCCACTCCATGATCTACTGCATTCCTTATGAGATGGACAAGCGGATCTCCAATTTCATCTATAACAGTGCGATCCAGCTCGGTTTCGGCCCCGACTATATTCAGGTCAATCTCCTTGTTCAAGTCTCTTGAAAGCTGACGAACCATCCGAGGGAAACGATTAATGACCGTTTCCACGGGCACCATCCGCATATTCAAGATAATACTTTGTAAGTCAGCTGAGACTCTAGTCATCCTTTCCACCGTTTCCTGTAGTTCATCATGCTTCAAGTCATTAGAAACCTGTTTTAAGCGGCCTCTATCAATCACAAATTCTTCAAAAAGATTCATTAACAAATCCAAGCGATCTATATTAATCCGAATGGTTTTATTCCTTGCCTGTCGACCTTTCGAATGCTTTCTTGTATTTTGTTTGTCTTCGAGTTTAGACCGTTCTGATTCCTCTTGAACTTCATCATCCTTTGGAGAGGCATCGGCGTTATAAGTCTCCATGTAATCTTCAATCGAAAATTCTTCTACTTCTACATTTTCAATCTCAGAAACTTTATTTATTTTTTCAGAAACATCCTTTTTAGATTCTGCAGTGATGAGCAATATCGAGAAGCTTGTGTCGAACTCTTCATTTTCCAGTTGTTCAACAGAGGGTTGAGACTGAATGACTTCCCCCAATTGTTCAAGAACTTCAAATACCATATATACTCGGGCTGCTTTTAGTAGACAATCTTCTCGCAATCGAACCTCTACCATATAGTTCGCTTGCCCTTGCTCCTGGGATTGTTGGAGAACGGTCAGGGTGAACTCGTCCACTTCGAGTTTTCTCTTCATTTGTTTATGGAGCTTCACACTGGAATCTTTACTTGAGGAGGACGTCTCCATAATTTCTCCACTTTCAATCGCTTCAAGAAGCTGAACGACTTTTTTCACATTTCTTTTTCCACTTCCACCTTCAGCAATATCCATGACCATCGCTTCCAAATCATCCATAGAATCAAAAACAACATCAATCATTTCACCATCTACATTGATTTTTTCATTCCTTACACCATCAAGAACGTTTTCCATGATATGGGTTAAATTTGAAAGATCCTGATATCCCATCGTTGCAGACATCCCCTTGAGCGTATGGGCGGACCGAAAAATTTCACTCACGATAGTTAAATCCTTAGGGTTCTTTTCAAGTTCCAGCAGGTTATCATTAATGGCTTGCAAGTGTTCTTTACTCTCATCAATAAAAACTTCTAAGTATGGATTGCTTTCCATCTATGTTTCCCCCTCTAAAGACCGAGCGCATCTAATATAGTCTGGCTTATTTTACTTAAGGGACGACTTCATCAGCCAATTTAGATTTTATGACCGATTTCGGCATTCCAAAAACCACACACGATTCTTCCGATTCTACAATACTGCAGTTCAATGGATGGGCGTTCTTCAGTTGTGCTAAGCCCACCGTACCGTCCGCCCCCATACCTGCCATAATGACTGGAGTAACATGATTTTTTGGCAACTCAGCTAATGATTTAAACAAATAATTCACGGCTGTACGATGGCCTGTGCTACGTTAAACTCGAAACCATAACAACAGGAAGAGGAACTTCTGTGTCATTATTTTTTAAAAGCCTGAAGTCCATTCATTTTTGGCATTTCGATGTCTAGAGTTACGACATTAGGTTTCAGCTTGTGAGTTTTTCCGATCGGATCTTTTCCATCCCTCGCCGTTGCAATGACTTCCATCCGGTAATCACTGTTTATAATATCCGTTAGAATCTTTCTCATGAAGGCAAAATCATCTACGATCAAAACTTTGATTATTTTCATCTATTCCCTGTCAATATGTAACGTTTAAGTTTTGATAGAAACGATGGAGATGGGAAAGAGGATGGCAGAGCTGAATTTCCCTTTAAATAATGGGTTACAATACTCTCCATCGCTTCGCTCGCACGGCAATTTGGTGAATCAAGGACAAATGGGCTTTGATGATTGACGGCTCTCAGCACATCACGATCGTCTGGTAACATACCTAAATACGCGATATCCTTTTCAAGAAATCTATGAACAACGGTTCGCAGTCTGCTGAAAGTTTGGTATCCTTCTTTATTTTGATTAGTCCTGTTCACAATAACAGCGATGGGGACATCATTTTCATATCTAATCAAATGCTTCATCATGGCATAGCCATCAGTGATGGAGGTCGGTTCAGGAGTAGTGACGATAATGACTTCATGAGCAGCCGCAAGAAAATGAAGGGTTGTCTCCGTAACTCCTGCCCCCATATCAAATAAAATGTAATCAAATGAAGTAGATAACTTTTCAAACTGATTTTTAAAGTAATCAAATTTCTTAGAGTCCATCTTAAAAATTTCCGCAAGCCCCGATCCCCCAGCGATATAGGCGAGATTATTAGGTCCCCATTCAATTATTTCTTGAATAGTGCTTTCATCTTTGAATAAGTCGACGATTGAAGAAGAAGGTGATACCCCCATTAATATATCGATGTTACCCATTCCTATGTCTAAATCAAAAATGATCACTCGTTTATTTTGTTCGATCAGCTTCAATGCGAAATTAAGAGTAAGATTTGACTTCCCCACTCCACCTTTTCCACTTGCTATCGCAATCGTTCTCGCATATTGTTCACCATCCCTCTGCTGGATACGGCGTCGTAAGCGTTCAGCCTGGTCATTCAACGTCAAATCCCTCCATCACGTGTTTTATCAATTGCGCGGAAGAGGCTTCGTTGATATCATCAGGAACATTTTGACCATTGGTTAGATATGCGACCCCTATATTATTCTTAATTACCATGCTCAAAGCACTTCCAAAAGTAGCGGTTTCATCTGCTTTTGTGTAAATAAGCTTATCAATAGGAATATGATCAAACTGATGGTAAATGTTCGACATATCACTATATTTGCTAGTCAAAGAGAGTACCAGATACGTTTCTGAATCTTTATTGAAATCAATAGTTTTATTCAATTCTTCAACATAAGCTGGATCACTAAAGTTTCTGCCTGCAGTATCGACCAGAACCAGGTCATAGTCTTTAAACCTTTTCCTTGCTGCAGCATAGTCTTCAGCGCTATAAGCCACTTCGAGAGGAACATCCAAAATCTCAGCGTATGTCTTAAGTTGATCAATTGCTGCAATCCGAAAGGTGTCCGTTGTAATAAAAGCAACTTTCAATTTTCGGTCGAGTACGGCCTCTGCAGCAAGTTTCGCCACTGTGGTTGTCTTCCCGACACCTGTAGGTCCGACGAGATGGATGAATCGTTTCTTGAATGCTGGATTTCCAAAAGATAAAGGTTTAAGTTGATCCACCATTTCATTTGTGGTCCATCTTTTCATCTGTTCGGACGAAGGATGGACGGATTCTTCCAAGTACTTTTCTTGGACATCAAGGAGAAGACGGTCAATGAGCTGCGTATCCATTTCCTGCTTTCTAAGGTAAACATCCAATTTTTCCAATATGGACGAAGGATGGGAATGTATGTCTCCAGATTGAATCATTGATTTCAGTTCTTTAAGTTCTTTCATAATCTTTTCATTTTCACGAAATGTCTGTTCCTTGGTTCCCTCATGAGCATTACGCTCTCTTTTCTTGAATTTTTCAGCAGCATTCTGAAAGGGGTCGATGGCTGCAATGACTTCTGTTTGGTTTTTCTTAAATAAACCCATGAAACCGCCACTCTTTACGACTTTTGAATTGAGAATTACCGCCTCTGATCCGAGTTCGTTTCTCACTTTCTTCATCACTTCCGGCATTGTTGGCGCTAAGAATTTCTTTACTTTCATGCGACATTCACCACCCCTACGCTTTGTACTTCAACATTTGGTTCAAGTTCGTTGTATGATAAGACAGTGACCTGGGGTAAGAATCGGTCAAGCAGCTGTTTTACATACATGCGAACGGCAGGCGAGCAAAGTAAGATGGCGGTTTCTTCCTGAAGAGAAACTTGTTCGACTTGTTCAGCTACCGCACTGATTATTTGCTGTTGACTTTCTGGATCTAAGGCAAGATAACTG
>NZ_JRNX01000320.1 GCF_000786645.1 Halobacillus sp. BBL2006 | reverse complement strand
TTTTTATATTTATTTCTGTTTTAGAAGATATTTAGAATGGTATTAAAACAGATGTATGGAGCTTATGCTTGTAAACATGCACTAAGCAAGCCGTATATGTACTAGAATGCGTATATATATGCACTATCATGTCCGGTTGAGTCATTCCTGTAAAAACGGATACAATTAAAGTATTGAATAAAGGAGGAGACATGTATGAATAAACAGCTTTCCGTAATAGGCGTTCCAATGGATCTAGGTCAAATGCGTAGAGGTGTAGACATGGGGCCAAGTGCAATCCGTTACGCTGGTGTAATTGAACGATTAACGAGATTGAATTATGATATTGAAGACTTAGGGGATATTGATATTCCACGTCCTGCTCAGCAGAACAATCCGAAACAAGATAACTTGCGTAATTTAAATGAAATTGCTGAAGGAACACAGCGTTTAGCTGAAAAGGTTGACCAAGTAGTGGAAGATGGACGTTTTCCGCTTGTTCTTGGAGGAGACCATAGTATAGCAATGGGTACGCTTGCGGGGATTGCTAAACATTATCAGAATCTTGGTGTCATCTGGTATGATGCACACGGCGATTTGAACACAGGAGATAGTTCCCCGTCTGGAAATATTCATGGCATGCCCTTGGCTGTGAGCTTAGGAATCGGTCACGAAAAGCTTACAGGTATTCATGGGTACGAACCTAAAATCAAACCAGAAAACATTGTCATCGTAGGAGCACGTTCATTGGATGAAGGTGAGCGGGAGCTGATTAAAGAAAAAGGAATCAAAGTGTACACAATGCATGAAGTTGATCGTATGGGTATGACCCAGGTTATGGAAGAAGCAAAGGATTACTTAAAAGATCGTACAGATGGAGTACATTTGAGTCTTGATTTAGATGGATTGGATCCCAACGAAGCACCTGGAGTTGGAACTCCGGTTTTAGGTGGATTAAGTTATCGTGAAAGTCATCTTGCTATGGAGATGTTGTTCCAATCTCAAATGATCACATCCGCAGAATTCGTTGAGGTGAACCCGATTCTAGATGAAAAAAATAAGACCGCTACATTAGCAGTCGGTTTAATGGGTTCTCTCTTTGGAGAAAGTTTAAAATAATATAGTTTATATTAATTTAGCAGTAACTTGCCTCTTTTAAGGCAGGTTGCTGTCTTTTTTGTTTTATATCTTCATATTCGTTCATCAAATGATCTAATCGGATACTCATTCGTAATACTTCTGGAGAAGTTAATGAATATAGGCGAGCGACACGACTCATTTCAGTACGACAAGCTTCGATTTCCTTCACCAAAAATACTTCTCGCTTCATGTGTGTAATTCCTCCAATGCATTTTTTTACATCTACTCTCTTATATCCGATAATAAAAAGAGTTAAACTTATATTAATATTAAAAATATATATATTTTTGAAACCTAAGGGTGGGGTCATCCGTAAAGGATATCGACCGCAACTATAGCGGAGGTATAACAGATGGAAACCATGATTAAACAAAAAATTAAAGAAGTAAAAAAAGGTGACCAATCAGCATTTGAAGACATTGTATCTTTTTATCAGAATAAAGTATATCACATCTGTTTTCGTATGATTGGGAACGCTCATGAAGCGGAAGATCTTGCACAAGAAGCCTTTATTCGAGCTTATACGAATATTCATACGTTCGATAATCGTAGGAAATTCTCTACGTGGCTGTATCGGATCGCTACAAATTTGACGATCGATCGGATTCGTAAAAAAAAGCCGGATTATCATCTCGATGCAGAGGTTAAAGGAACTGAGGGGTTGGATATGTACTCTCAGCTGGCTGCTGATCAGGCATTGCCGGAAGAGGAAGTAGAAAGTCTTGAACTTCAAACCTACATCCATCGAGAGATACTAGCCTTGCCGCCTAAGTACCGGAGCGTAATTGTGTTGCGATATTTAGATGAACTGGCTCTTCAAGAAATTGCCGAAGTACTGGACATTCCAGTGGGGACGGTAAAGACTAGAGTGCATCGTGGCAGGGAAGCTTTACGCAAAAGGCTTCGACATGTGTAAAGGAGTTGAGAGGGAATTATGAAATGCAATAAAGAAGCTGTTGCACTTATGCATAAATACATGGATGGAGATTTAAATAAAGAAGAAGAGAGACGACTGCGCGACCATCTGCAAGCATGTCCATCCTGTCAGAGTCATTTTCATGAATTAAAGAAAACGACAACGTTAATTAAGAATACAGGTCCGGTTTCCGCACCAGAAAATTTCACGGCTAACGTCATGGCGAATCTTCCTAAACAGAAAAAGAAGAAGAATTACGCCCGCTTATTCCAGAAACACCCGATTTTAACTGCTGCTGCTGTATTTTTCATTCTAATGTTCAGCAGTGTAATGACAGCCTGGAATCAGGATCATCAAGTCACGGTTTCTAAACAGGAAAACTTAGAAATCAGGGACAATACAGTCATTGTTCCGGAGGGGGTCACTGTAAACGGGGACCTTGTCGTCCGAAACGGGGACTTAAAGATTGAAGGAAAGATTGACGGTGATGTGACGATCATTAATGGTGATATTCTTGATGAGGATTCACAGAACATTAATCAAGGGCTGGATTCATCTAGCCTTCAAGCCTATACTGGCGAATTGACAGAAGTGAATCAAGTGTTCGAGTGGATGTGGTACCACACGAAGAATGTAGTCACTGATATATTTTCGCTTGGGTCTGAGGACTAAATTTAAGCTAGTGACGTGACCAGGATGGCTTCCCCATCCTGGTTTTTTATCGTCTAGGAAATTATAATATTATTTGTGTATCGATAACTTTTTGAGGTGTGAGTCTACATCTAGCTCCAGCGCCTAGCCCCTCGAGGTCATGAGTCAAGCGACTTTGTTGATAAAAAGCTATTCACTCTATCTCTTCTCGTATGCTTGCCGTGGGCTCTAAGGACGAGGGGCATTTAAACGTTGGTACAGGCCGTGCCGCACTTAGTTGAACATTTGAATAACAAAGCCATGCGCTTGCGCTTTTGTTCAGTAGTGATCTTCTCGTATTCGAAGCTATCAGAAGTGTGATATAATAATACAGGTGAAAATTTTCTAACAATAGCTTTATTTTATAATAAAAGGAAGTGTAGGCATGCTTGATGGGGGACTTGATGTATTAGATTATTTTTTGATAGCTGTTGATATCACCCTTGTCTGGTTTGTTGTATATAAATTAATCATGCTGATCCAAGGAACGAAGGCTGTCCAATTACTAAAAGGGATCTTCGTTATTTTAGGTATATGGTTATTGAGTAATTTATTTGGACTAACCACATTAAGGTGGCTGATGTCACAGGCGATCACATGGGGTTTTCTTGCTATAATCATATTATTCCAGCCTGAGCTCAGACGAGCACTGGAACAACTCGGTCGTGGAAGCTTCTTTAGTAGAAATACATCTGAAGAAGAAGATACAGAGAAGTCGATTCAGGCAATTATAAAGTCTTGTCATTACATGGCAAAGCGTCGAATTGGTGCCTTGATTACAATTGAACGAGAAACAGGCATGGGGGATTACGTGGAGACAGGGATAAGAGTCGGCGGGCATCTTTCAAGTGAACTGCTGACAAACATCTTTATCCCGAACACCCCCCTTCATGATGGTGCTGTTATACTTAAGAACGATGAGATCGTGGCTGCTGCTTGTTATCTGCCTCTATCCGAGAGCCCATTCATCTCCAAAGAGTTAGGTACAAGACACCGTGCGGCGATGGGAATCAGTGAAGTGACTGACGCATTGACGATTGTTGTATCCGAAGAAACCGGATCAATCTCTTGCACAAAGAATGGCGAACTGCATCGCGGCATCGATCAAGAAAAGCTGGAAGAGATTCTGCGTACTGAACTAGATTACTCAGCCCCTGCGGTAAAATCCTGGAACTGGAGGGGGAAGAAAAATGGATAACTGGTTTAAAAGTGTTTGGTTCATCCGGATTATTTCCTTAATTCTTGCAGGGTTACTTTGGGTGACGGTGAACGTAGATGATAATATGGACTCTGATTCTTTGTTATTTGACAGTACTTCATCTGATATGGAAGTCATGGAAAATATCCCACTTGAAATTCGCTTTAATAGCGAAGAATATGTAGTTAGCGGTCTGCCTCAAGAAGTATCTGTAAGAGTCGAAGGTACGCCTAGTGTAATCGCACCAGTCGTACGACAAAAGAATTTCACTGTATTTGTTGATTTGAATGGTCTCGGGCCAGGTACTCATGAAGTTTCCCTTCAACATTCGGGAATATCCAATCAATTGGCGGTAACCATTGATCCTAAAACCATTGAGGTAACAATAGAGGAAAAAATCAGCGAGAATTTCGATGTAAATATAGATTACACAAATGAAAAACAGCTCAACAATGAATTGGTCCTGGGAGAAGCGAAAGTAGAACCTTCGGCAGTAACGATCACTGGGTCTTCTTCTGTTGTGAATCGGATTGCTTCTGTAAAAGCAATTATCGATGTAGGTTCAGCTAAAGAATCTATAAAAGCTCAAGAAGCGCCTGTGAAGGTTTATGATAATCAGGGCAACGAATTGAATGTTTTAGTCGATCCGACGACAGTCAATGTCTCTGTGCCGGTTAGTAAGCGTAAGAAGCAAGTAGGAATCCAACTGACACCAAAAGGGGGAGCCCCTGAAGGTGTAATCGTCAATTCAGTGACAGCGGAAAGGTCAGAAGTCACCATTTACGGTCCTGATGATGTGATCTCTGAAATTGATGAATTGCCTGAGATCGCCGTTGATATATCCGAAGTGAGGGAAGATGAAACCGTAGAAGTAGAGGTGCCCGTACCAGACGGAGCGACTGCGGTTGATCCAGAAACGATCGAAGTGCAAATCGATGTTGATGAAGGTGATCAAGGCGAGGATACATCACAGAATTAAGAATGAAAACACTCCATAGATAATAGCAAAAAAAATGATATGGAAATCGGGAATATAGGAAAGAGAGGTTGAGTACTCATGGGTAAATATTTTGGAACGGACGGTGTCCGGGGTGTAGCGAATAAGG
>NZ_JRNX01000032.1 GCF_000786645.1 Halobacillus sp. BBL2006 | reverse complement strand
TTATTTCTTTATTTTTATGTAATTCTAGATGATTTAACGCTCCTCACTCGACATTTCTCTCAAAAAAAGACGCAGCTTCTTATTACAGAACTGCGCCAATTAAAGAGTGTTTAGTTTTGAAAATTTCATGTATGGTTTCAATTCAATTGATCCTTAAACTATCTATAAGCACACACTTCCAATCAAGAAAGTGGTACCTTTTAATATTTCAGTAGTATAAACTACCTTTTTTGTTGAATCAGTCCAATTCCATTGCCTGTCGGATCAACTAAGTAAGCAAGATAAAACTCATCGAACTCCATTGGCTCCCGCACGACCATAGCCCCGTTCTCTTTGGCCTTCCCTATAGCATCCTGAATGGATTCTACTTCAATTTGAATTCTTGTTCCGTGAGGGTAATCCTCAGGTCCTTTGCTGATGCCTCCGCTTAAAGACACTTGATCCTTTGCAGGAGTCACCGGCCAATAATCCCACTTTGGCTCAAAAATTTCCCAGCCAAATACTTCCGCATAAAACCGGGCTGCTTTTTCTGGTTCCTGACTACTCAATTCAAAGCCGACAACGTTTCCCATTTCCTACTCTCCCCTTTCCATCATCTATTTCCAAAAGCTGGACTCTAGCTAATTATTCGATATTTTTCGAGAGTTTCCTTTTTCTAAACTTAAATCTATAAGAACCTGACTCCTTCTACGCTCTCCTCATTTCCTTTAACATGCAATAAACAATGAACAAGGACGCTCTCAAATGATTAATGAAAGCGTCCTTGCTACTTACTATTATTTTCTTATAAATGTCTCAGAAATGATAACCCCGCGTTTTGCCATCTCACCGATATAGATATCTCCTGGAACAATCTGCTCTGGAGGGCAGACGCCCCGCTTCGTGATTGTCTGATGGCCGATAAGCTGGGCAACGACTGAGATTGTGTTAGCGGTAGCTCTGGCCATTGCTGTTACTTGATTGGTTCTGTCTTTATAAGTGATCATTTCATACTGATATGTTGTCGCTATTCCGTCCTGTGTCCCTCCTACTTCTACTCGAAGCAGTACGACATCATCTTTATCCTTCAAATCTACGATGGGATCGATGGTTTTCAATAAAACTTCGCGTGTTTTCACTTTTTGTCCATTCACTTCTACTTCATGGTCGGCCCCCGTCAAATTCAGATCCACTAACAGCTTCATTTTCTCCGCATGGCCTGGATAGCGAATCGTCTTGTACTCTAGGGTGTCAATGTCAGGGTAAGACTTCAATAAAGTCGACGTTCCTCCCGATGTATGAAAAGCTTCAAGCGGTCCGAATCGCTCGAAATACAAAGGCTCAAGCTCCGTTAGGGAAGGAACCACTTTTAATTTGCCGTTCCGGATGATTTCTGATGGGTCTGTATAATGGTCCAGCAAACCCTCCATAGAAAATACGTGATTGTATTCAATGGGCGGCTCGGGTTTTACCGGTATGCCTCCGACGAAAAGACGGATCGAATCCAGATGATCGAGCTTACTGGCACCGTATCCTGAGAGGATGTTGATCATCCCAGGGGCGACGCCAAGATCGGGAATGACCGTTACACCGGCCGCTTTTGCCTCCTCATTATGATTCAGCAC
>NZ_JRNX01000319.1 GCF_000786645.1 Halobacillus sp. BBL2006 | reverse complement strand
GGAGGACGAAGTCCGAGTTATAATGAACGAAACTAGCCCCTTACCCGTAAAATCGTAGATTAATCGGGTAAGGGGCTAGTTTCGTTCATATCAGGAGGCTCAGCGCCCGCCCACGGAAAGCGAGGGATTTCCCGGCCCTCCTTTTTGTATCCAAGGCAACGGAAACATGAAAAAGTCTCGAAAATGAGTCTTCAACAATCGGGAGCTTTAATGGAATAAGAAAGTTCAAGAGCAAGTGATGAAGGAACATTTCTTTGCAAATGAGTCTATCCTGTCTTTACACGTGACAAGCTTATTTCACTGAAAAAACCCATAATTCGACACCATTTGTCACGATTGTGTAAAGAGATGAAACACAAATGTAATAATAATTTGTCTTTATTTAGCGAATTTATTTGTTATAATTATTAGGGTAATCGCAACATACGACAAAGACTACATAATTTTTACATCATAGATCAACAAAATGAGTGTTTAGTAGGAAGTGATTTAATATGCATCACCGCAGTTTTACATCTTACGGTGTCATGAAGAACGACCGAGACGATAAAAAATATACAGAAATCATTGAACGGTTGAAAACAAGAGGTGACTCCCAGTATGAAATTTAAGACGTTCGGCCGCCACGGTAAAGAAGGCGTAAAGAACTTGACGAGGAACCGCTGGATGTCCGTAGCTTCTATATCAGCTGTAACCGTTACACTATTGCTGGTAGGAGTATTTGCCACCTTACTTCTTAATCTAAATGACATCGGAACTCAAATCGAAGAAGATGTCGAAGTTCGTGTCTTTATAGACAGAACTACCGACCAACAAGGTCAAGAACAGTTGGAAGAAAAGATAGGAAATATATCTGAAGTATCAAGTGTAGAATTTCAGTCTAAAGAAGAAGGACTGGACCAATTGATTGATAGTCTGGGAAACGAGGGAGAAGTCTTTGAATCTTTGAAAGACGAAAACCCCCTCAATGATGTGTTTATTGTCAAAGCTCAAAATCCTCAGGATACCATCCAAGTGGCCCAATCCATCGAAGACTTTAAAAATGTCGAAAAAGTTGAATATGCCAAAGAAACGGTAGAGCGTTTGTTCAACGTTATGGATATGGCTAGGAATGTTGGCCTTGCCATCATTGCTGGTTTGTTATTTACAGCAATGTTTCTGATTGCAAATACCATTCGTATTACAATCGTTGCTCGTAAAAGAGAGATTGAAATCATGAAAATGGTTGGAGCGACGAACTGGTTCATTCGCTGGCCATTCTTGTTCGAAGGCATTTTGATTGGTATTTTAGGTTCCGTCATTCCAATTGCATTGGTCATTTTCGGATACGATTATCTCTATTCAGAAATAACAACTCGATATCCGACTTTATTCATCGATTTACTGCCGGTATATCCGTTTGTTTTTGAAGTTTCAAGTATTCTCATTTTAATGGGAGTCATTATCGGTTTATGGGGAAGTTTCACGTCGATCAGGAAGTATTTGAAAGTATAAGAATCAGAGCTTATATACAGAAAAGAAACTTTTGAGTTGGGGGAGGAAGAACGATTGAAATTTAAAGTTTTAGTGGCCGCCTTAACCGTTAGCTTTTTGCTTTCAGGGCTGTCAACTGCAAGTCCGATTTTCGCTGAAGACTTGAAAGACAAGTTGAGCGAAAATAAGGACAAGCAGTCAGCAGCTGAAGATAAAAAACAGAAAACAGAGCAAGAAATTGCTGAAGTAAAAGAAGATCAACAACGCGTCAGTGCTGAAATCGAACGTTTGGACAAACAGATCATGGAAGCAACTGATAAGATTAAAACAAAAGAAAACGAAATCGAAGAAACTCGACAAAATATTGAAGAGCTTAAATCAGAAATTAAGGCTCTTGAAGAACGAATTGCAGAAAGAGACGAATTGTTGAAGGATCGTGTCAAGTCGATGTATCAAAATGGTGGAGCCATTGATTACATAGATGTCTTGATGGGTGCAGAAAGCTTTGGGAATTTTCTTGAGCGAGTCATGAGCCTAAACACGATTGCAGAGCAGGATAAAGAACTTCTTGAGCAGCATAAAGCAGACAAAGATGCTGTAGAGAAGAAGAAAGCAGAAGTTGAAGAAGAACTAGCTTCATTAGAAGATAAACTAGCAGAACTTGAAACATTGAAACAACAATTAGATAGTAATAAACAAGAAAAGAACAACTTGTTGAAGTCTCTTGAGCAAGAAGAAGAAGAGCTTCACAATCACAAAATGGATATTGAAGAAGAACAACAGACGTTAGCTGCACAAGAGGCGGCGATCAAGAAAGAAATTGAGCGTCAACGAAAAGCTGCTGAAGAAGCAGCAAGAAAAGCTGCAGCAGAGAAAGCCGCAGCAGAAAAAGCAGCGCGTGAAAAGTCACAAGCAGAAGCAGCCAGTACGTCTAGCAGTAGCAGCAACAGTGATTCCAGCTCCAGCTCCAGTTCAAGCAGCAGCTCTTCTCAGTCATCCAGCAGTGGGTCATTGTTCAGCTGGCCTACTAACGCTGCGACTACATCAGAGTATGGCAACCGCGTACACCCGATAACTGGTGATTTACGCTTGCACTCTGGTATTGACTTAGCTGGCGGAGGTACGCATCCAATTCGAGCAGCAGCTGATGGGACAGTTATCCGTGCCTACTATTCTTCTAGTTATGGAAATGTTGTCTTCATGTCTCACCAAATTAATGGACAAACATTTACTACACTATATGCTCATATGAGAAGCACACCGAAAGTATCTTCTGGCCAATCCGTATCCAGAGGACAGCTATTAGGATATATGGGAAGTACCGGGGACTCTACAGGGAAGCACTTGCACTTCGAGATCCATGAAGGTTCTTGGAACCCAAGCCGTTCGAATTCTGTAAACCCACGTAAATACTTGCCATAATAAATGACGAGAAAACACTCTGACTATTAATAGTCAGAGTGTTTTTTGCTTTTTCTATTTTTTCCTTCGCTAGCCTCTTGTCCCCTTTCATAAACTTTATGATTCTGTCTGATTATACCGATAAAGATCTGTACCCTATTCATCAAATTTTCATATTAAATCGTTAAAATGTGCAGAGGAGGTGACCAACTTGCATATTCCTCCCTTTATATTTGCTAGGATTCTAGCTTTTATTGCAGGAATCGTTATTTACTATTTTGCATCGCACCATTCGGCTAGGACAAAAAAAGATAGAATTTCTTCTTTCCTATCTCTGCTAGCGAGGTTTGTTATTTTAATGTTTCTCATGAAATTTGTTACGAAATTTCCCATGGTATTTGAGTATCCTTTTGCCTTGCTCGCTTATCCTAGTGGAACATTTGAGTTCTATTTAGCTCTATTAGTTATCCTATTCATCTATCGAAACGAATATAAAAAAACGAAAGATAAAGGAAGCTTTCACTATGATATGTTTCTTCTAGCAGCGGGGTCTTCGTTCTTTTACTACTTTACAATTATTACCTTGTATAGTGAAGATGTCTTTATAGAAATAGGATTGTGGTTCTTTTTGTTCGTTAGCTCTGTAATCTTTAAAAAATACTGGCATGAAATTTTACTGGTTGGAATCGCTACAGCTAGTGTGCTCTCTATCGTTGTAGAGGTTCCTGCTATTATGGGGATTCGCGTGCATATGGCGTTCTATCTATTACTTACAATGTTATTATTCATTCTCCTAATAAAGAAATGGAGGGGTTCTAAATGGGCTCAGACGTAACGTTATGGCTCGCATTGGGGGCAGGAATTATATCCTTCTTCTCTCCATGTACATTGCCGATTTTTCCAGCTTATTTATCATACATAACTGGAATGAGCGTTAAAGAAATCCAGAGTGAGAAGAGCTTGAAGGTGAGAAGAAAACTTCTCTTTCATTCTATCTTCTTTTTACTCGGAATCAGCTTGATTTTCATTAGTCTTGGTCTTGGAGCTACGATGCTCGGGAGCCTTATGAAAGGGTTGTTTATAGGAAGCACTGGTGACTTCCTGCAGAGAATTGCTGGCATTTTCATCATTGTCATGGGATTATTTATCGGCGGATGGATTAATTTCAAATGGTTGATGAGGGAAAAGCGGATGTCCGTTAAACCTAAAACTACCCTGGGTTACGCTGGAACTGTTTTTGTAGGCATGGGGTTTGCTGCAGGCTGGACCCCTTGTATCGGCCCGATCTTTGCCTCTATTCTAGTGCTTGCAGCCAATGAACCTGCAAAAGGGCTGCTATACACGATCACGTATGTAGTTGGTTTTGCCATTCCGTTTTTACTTTTCACCTGGTTTATCGGATCTACCCGTGTAATTTTAAGATATAGCCACATTATCATGAAAGTCGGAGGAAGCTTAATGATCGTCATGGGGGCGCTTTTGTACACTGGGCAGTTAACTCGACTGTCTAATATTCTGCTCCGACTCGTACAAGATACTTGGTTTTCTAATGTAGGATCAATACTTTTTAGTTAGGAGTGAGCGAGTTGAAAAAATGGATCATCATTGTGGTCATTACGGCTTTATTTGGCTGGGCTGTCTATGACTTGGCAGATAAGGAATCTCAAGAGAGTACACCATCTGAGGAAAAATCATCAGGTACGAAAATGGTAGCTGAAGGCGAATCGCAATCAACCCCACAGAATGGGTTGGAAAAAGGCCAGAAAGCCCCGGAGTTTACTTTAACTCGATTAAATGGAGAAACAGCTTCACTATCTGATTATGAGGGAGAAAAAGTATTAATCAATTTTTGGGCGACTTGGTGCCCTCCTTGCCGTGCTGAAATGCCAGATATGGAGAAATTCTATAATGAAACCGACATAGAGATCCTTGCAGTTAACTTAACTGGAACGGAGAGTGCTAGAGGGGATGTGAACAATTTTGTACAGGAGTTCGGTTTATCTTTTCCAATTCTAATGGACCATGATTCAGAAGTGATGGCAAAGTACCAGGTTGGTCCTGTACCAACATCCGTCTTTATAGATGGTGAAGGAAGAGTGCAATCTGTTATACTTGGCGCGATGAATTATGATATTATGATGCAGCGATATGAAGAACTATGAGAAATGAGGCGTAACGGTGAATCCTAAAGTATTAATTGTTGAAGACGACGCTAAAATTTCCAACCTCATCAAGCTCTATTTAGAGCGTGAGCACTATGAGACCTTGCAAGCTTATGGTGGGAAAGAAGCACAAGAGTTGTACGTAAGACATGTGCCTTGTCTAATCATATTGGATTTAATGCTTCCGGGTATGAGCGGCGAAGAATTTTGCCAATGGGTCAAAAATGAGAACGTCCCTGAAGATCCTGCAGTGATCATGCTGTCGGCGAAAGCTCGAACCGAAGAAAAAATCAACGGATTAAAGATAGGAGCAGATGACTACATGACAAAGCCGTTCAGTCCGGAAGAGCTGATGGCTCATGTAGAAGCAGTCCTGCGCCGGACAGGAAGGCTCTGCCAAAAAATAGTCCATGAGGGACTCGTGATTAAACCGAGAAAAGGGGAGGTATTGTTGCACGGGGAAGAAATTGAACTCACAACGTACGAATTCAATATGCTTTATCTGTTAATGGAGAATCCTGGACAGGTGTTTACCCGTGAGCATTTAATGGACCATATCCACCCTCATGCCGATGCAGATATCTTCCCGCGTACAATTGATGCCCATGTAAAAAAATTAAGAAGAAAAATTGAAGAAAAACCTGGGAATCCGCAGCGAATTGTAACCGTAAGAGGAATGGGATATAAATTTGTTGGGGAATAGGGTAAGACAGTTGATTTCTTCCGATTTACGCCTTCGTTTGATGATGATTCAAATCTTCATTCTTACGGGTTTTATTCTGTTCAGCGGGTTGACGATCTATCAAACCGCATGTTGGTTGGTAGGGGATATAAACGGGATAGCAGACGCTGCTCAAAGCGGGTTTCATGTGGATCTGCTCCGTTATTTCTGGATCATCTCTGGAGCGGCAATTATCATTGGAAGTTTTATTTACTTGAAAGTCACTCATTCGATATTGAAACCGATTCAACAATTGAAGCAATCGGTTATAGAAATTCGAAACGGCAGATATCCAGCGTTGATTGATTTTCATGATCAATCGGATGATATTGGTCAATTGGTCCATCACTTTAACGATTTAAATAAGAAACTTCAACTGAATGAAGAGCTTAGGAACCTTATGCTGAGCGATATGTCTCATGAACTGCGAACTCCACTCTCGAACCTTAGAGGGTACCTAGAAGCGCTTAATAAAGGCGTGATTGATGGCGACCCAAGCATATACCAATCGTTAGCAGAAGAAACGCAGCGTATCACAGATTTACTGAGTCAAGTTGACTGGATACGTGAATGGGATGGTACTTCACAGGGTACCATGATTACTCCTGAACGTGTGAAGGTTAGTGACCTTATCGATCATGTTGTGAAATTATATCAATTAGAGTTCGAACGGAAACGAGTCTCTCTTATAGTAGATGTAGAGCCAATAGACCTTTATATAGACCGCAGGGGAATTCATCAAGTGCTTATTAACCTTTTAGGCAATGCGTTAAATTATTACGAGGGAAAAGAAACTGTTGAACTAAGAGGACATAAGCAAGGAATGGACTATATCCTCTATGTGAAAGGACCGGGACAGCCAATCCCTGCAGAGCATATTGATAAGGTATTTGAGCGCTTTTTCCGTGTTGATACATCCAGATCACGCGAAACAGGAGGATCTGGCTTAGGTTTAGCGATTAGTAAGGAAATTGTCGAACGGCATAACGGTAAATTGAAATTGGAAAGCAAAGGAAACATCCATAAGTTTATTATCCGTTTACCGAATGTCTCCAGTCCAAGCTGACTAGGGAGACATTTTTCTTAGTTGACATTATACCCATTAGGGTATATAGTATAACAAGAATTAATAAGTAAGGAGTGGAACAATGATTGCTATTATAGTCAGTGCCGCTATACTCACGTTGTTGTTCTTTATGAATAGATATGCGCCTGTACATGGTGTAAAAGAAATAAATATAGACCATGTCAGCGGAGATACGGTCCTTCTCGATACAAGGGACTACCAGACATCTAGTAGAGATGCTGTAGACGAAGCATACTGCATCCCTTTGTCTTACCTTAATCGTCATCACACCGATCTACCAAATAAAAAAGTAGTGTTGATTGTAGAGGATCATGTAGAAAAAAACTTGTGTACACGTTTGCTGCGTAGAAAAGGGTACGAGGTCATTGGGTATATGATGGCTTCTCAAATGAACGGGTATTACCCCGCCCCTTGTATTTGTGAAAAATAGGAGTGGATTCTGTGGAAATGATTATTCAATGGATCATCATCATAGGGCTTGCCGCCTTTATCCTTAGTCGGTTCCTGCCTGCGAAAGGCGTAGAAAACATCAGCTCGCAAGAAGCTCAAAAGCTTATGAAGAACAAGAATTGCCAATTTATCGATGTGCGTACACCAGCAGAATATAAATCCAATCACCGTAAACCTTTTAAAAACATTCCTTTATCGAATATCGCTACTCGTTCTAAAGAATTGAACCGGGATAAAGAAGTCGTTTTAGTTTGTCAAAGTGGAATGAGAAGCGCTAAAGCGGCAAAAATTCTAAGGAAACAGGGGTTCTCAAAGATTTATAATGTAAAAGGCGGTATGAGTGCCTGGATATAAAATAAAGATAGTAAGATTGTACGGAAGTATCTTGCGAAGGTCTATAGAAGACCTTCGCTTCTTTTATTGCAGGACTTTATCCCCTTTTTTTCTCGTACATATCTCAGAATATTTAAACAAATGATATAATTATGGTAGAGATTCCCTTTCATCATGAGAGAACTCCAGAATAAAGTCGTTTACGAGGAGGATATGCATGAGTGAAATGAAATTGATTCCATATCGTACTGAACAAGTATTAGAAACTACGTCGGAAGTTCCAAAAGGGATCCAGATGATTGAGGCAGAAGATTTGTGGGTGGATAGTGATCGGGGGAAGGGGAGTGTTGTAGCAATCATTGATACTGGCTGTCAAACGAACCATCCTGATTTGAATGGAAGAGTTATTGATGGTCGCAATTTCACCTCCGATTATGAAAGTGATCCTGACAACTATCAAGATAACAATGGTCATGGTACACACGTGGCTGGTACAATAGCAGCTGTTGAGAATGGGGAAGGGGTAGTAGGAGTAGCTCCCGAAGCCAAACTTCTCATTTTAAAGGTTTTAACCGGATCTGGGAGCGGTGAATATAAGTGGATCATAGACGCAATTGACTATGCTATTAAATGGACCGGTCCAGATGGTGAAAAAGTTCGAGTCATATCCATGTCACTTGGTGGCCCGGATGATGCTGAAGAGCTCCATCAAGTCATTAAGAAAGCAGTAGATAATGACATATCAGTAGTGTGTGCGGCAGGTAATGAGGGTGACGGCCGTGAAAACACTCCAGAATTAGGCTATCCTGGTGCATATAATGAAGTTATTCAGGTAGGCGCAATTGACCATCAGCGCGCTTTGGCTGACTTTACGAACACGAATGACCAAATCGATCTTGTCGCCCCTGGAGTAGATGTCTTATCTACCTATATTGATGGAAAGTATGCAAGGCTTTCAGGTACATCTATGGCTACT
>NZ_JRNX01000318.1 GCF_000786645.1 Halobacillus sp. BBL2006 | reverse complement strand
TTTTGACCGAGTGGTTGAATTGACTCTTCCGCATTTAGTTGAAGCAGGACGTCTTTCCGAAGATATGAGTGCTGAAGATAAGCAATGGGCTCATGAGTTGATTGGTTTGTATCAAGAGCAATTGAGTTACGGAGCTGAAATTGTAGAGCTGACAGAGTTGTTCTTCAAGCAGGAAATCGAATACGACGAAGATGCTATGAGCGTTCTGGAAGGTGAACAAGTACCGGAAGTCCTGGAAACGTTCAAGAAAAACCTTCAAGAACTTGAAGAATTCACTCCTGACAATATTAAAAAACAAATCAAAGCCGTGCAGAAAGAAACTGGTCATAAAGGTAAGAAACTCTTTATGCCAATCCGTGTTGCAACAACTGGACAAACCCACGGGCCTGAACTGCCGAATGCGATTCATTTGTTGGGAATTGAAACGGTAACGGTTCGTTTAGATGATGTTTTGAATAAGTTACAAGGCTAATCCGTTCACAAACACTTAGATTTGTCATATAGTAGAGATACCTATACGAAACGTTGATGAGGAGAAGTAGGAGAAATCCCCCTTACCCAGAGAAAATCACCATTGGCTGGAAGTGATTTTAAGGGGAATCTCTGAAATGCACCTCGGAGTCTTCTGCCGAAGCGAGTAGGCTGGAGCGGTCACCTTCCGTTATCGAGGATCGAGTGGGGAAGACGTTTCCCAAACAGAGTGGAACCACGCCTGGCGCGTCTCTGTGCATCCATGCACAGAGGCGCGTTTTTTTGTTGTAAGGTATGATTCACTCTTTATTCAAGGAGGAGGGCAAGTATGGGGCTATTTAAAATGTTGAAAGAAGATGTCAATGTAGTCTTTGACCAAGATCCTGCTGCTCGGACTTATCTAGAAGTAATTTTGACGTATTCCGGCCTGCACGCCATATGGGGACATCGAGTGGCGCATGCTTGTTTCAAACGTAAGTTTTTCTTCTTAGCAAGGATTATTTCACAAATCAGCCGCTTTTTCACTGGCATTGAAATACATCCTGGTGCAAAGATCGGTAAGCGGTTTTTTATCGATCACGGCATGGGAGTGGTGATCGGCGAAACTTGTGAAATTGGGGATAACGTAACCATCTTCCAAGGCGTGACGCTTGGAGGGACTGGGAAAGAAAAGGGCAAACGTCACCCTACGCTCTTGGATAACTCCTTAGTGGCCACGGGTGCAAAAGTACTTGGATCGATAACCATAGGAGAGAATTCTAAAGTCGGCGCTGGATCGGTTGTTTTACATGATGTCCCGAATAATTCGACAGTAGTCGGTATTCCGGGCCGTGTCGTAATTCAGGACGGGAAAAAGGTACGCAAGAAGGACCTTGACCACCATAAGCTTCCTGATCCGGTTTATGACCGCTTAAATCATTTAGAGAAAGAAATCACACATTTACGTAAAGAATTAGAAGAAGCTAAAGGAGTGAACCAGAATGAGTATTAACATCTACAATACGCTGACAAGAAAAAAAGAACCCTTCCAGCCACTGGAAGAAGGAAAGGTGAAGATGTACGTCTGCGGTCCGACGGTCTATAACTATATTCACATCGGGAACGCTCGTCCGGCTATCGTTTTTGATACGGTAAGAAGGTATTTTGAATATCGTGGATATGATGTCCATTACGTCTTAAATTTCACAGACGTTGACGACAAATTGATCAAAGCTGCTAATGAATTAGGGGAAGAAGTTCCGGAAATCGCTGATCGTTTTATTAACGCTTATAAAGAAGACGTAGGTGCTCTTGGGGTAAAAGAAGCGGTCGACCACCCACGTGTCACAGAAAACATGGAAGAGATCATCGAATTTATCCAAGGGTTGATTGAAAAAGGCCACGCCTATGAAGCAGCCGGAGATGTATACTTCCGCACCCGTTCGTTTGATGGTTACGGGAAGCTTTCTCACCAGTCGATTGATGAACTGCGTTCAGGGGCACGTATTGAGGTAGGAGATAAGAAAGAAGACCCGCTTGACTTCACCCTCTGGAAAGCAGCGAAACCTAGTGAGATTTCCTGGGAAAGCCCCTGGGGTACAGGGAGACCGGGATGGCATATCGAGTGCTCGACGATGGCTAAAAAGTATTTAGGTGAAACTATTGATATTCATGCCGGTGGGCAGGATTTGACCTTCCCGCACCATGAGAATGAAATTGCGCAATCAGAAGCGCATAACGGAGAATCCTTTGCGCGCTATTGGATGCATAATGGGTATATAAATATAGAAAATGAGAAAATGTCCAAGTCGCTGGGAAACTTCGTATTGGCTCATGACCTTGTTAAAAAACATGACCCGCAAGTGATTCGCTTTTTCATGCTGAGTGTGCAATATCGCCATCCCATCAATTTCAGTGATGAATTGTTGAAAGGAGCGAAAAGCAGCTTCGACCGTATTCAAAATGCTTTTGAAAACATCCAGCATCGAAAAGATTCAAGCATGGATTTGCAAGAGGATCATGAAACTTGGCTGAAAGACGTAGACGGATACAAAGAGCAGTTTCTCAAAGAGATGGATGATGATTTCAATACAGCGAACGCCATCTCAGTGCTTTTTGATCTGACGAAATCAGCGAACTTATATCTTCAAGAAAACCAAACCCATACGGCTGTCCTTGAACATTATGAGAAAGCATTTAAAGAGCTGACCAACGTTTTAGGATTAGAGTTGGAAAAGCAGGTAGAATTATTGGATGAAGAAATAGAGAGCTTGATTGTTGAACGGAAGCAGGCACGAAAAGATCGGAATTTCGAACTTGCGGATCAAATTCGGGATGAACTGAAAGAGAGAAACATTATTTTAGAAGACACCTCTCAAGGCACGCGCTGGAAGCGGGGATAAAGACATGGAAAACGTGAAACAGATGAAAAGCCTCGCCCTTGCCTACATGGGGGATGCTGTCTATGAGCTATATGTTAGGAACCACTTGTTGGAGACAGGCGCGATTAAACCTCAGCATCTCCACCAGACAGCGGTGAAGTTCGTCTCTGCCGTCTCTCAAGCAAAAGTCGTAAAACATTGGCAAGAGGAAAATATACTGACAGAAGAAGAGGAGGGTGTTCTCAGGCGCGGCCGAAATGCCAAGTCTGGGTCCGTCCCGAAAAGTACAGATGTACAAACCTATCGTTACTCAACAGCTTTTGAAGCGGTTGTAGGTTTTTTATATCTTTCCGGTCAAATCGAGCGGCTGGAACAGTTAATAACAAACGCAATCGAATTTGTAGAAGAAAGGAGTGGAGAAGAGTGAATGCAGAATGGATTATCGGGAAAAACCCTGTTCAAGAAGCGTTACGTTCAGGTCGGTCGATCAACAAAGTGTTAGTGTCGGATCAACTGCAGCATCAGGCATCGAAGAAATTGGAACAGTTAGCAAAAGAAAATGGCGTGATCGTCCAAAAGGTTCCAAAGAAAAAAATTGACCAGCTGGTCGAGGGGAACCACCAGGGCGTGGCAGCATCTGTTGCTGCCTATG
>NZ_JRNX01000317.1 GCF_000786645.1 Halobacillus sp. BBL2006 | reverse complement strand
TTTGCAATTGAACAAGAAGAATGGAAAAATCGTCAGCTCAAAAACCGTTTAAAACAGATGCTTACAATATCTTCGCCGATTTTTATATTGATTCTTTGGGAGTTCCTATCACGAACGGGTTTAGTCGATGCGAGATTTTTCCCGCCTCCTACGGAAATCGTAGGGACATTTCTTTTTATGGGAACTAGTGGTGAGTTGTTCAATCATATCGGCATTTCCCTATTCCGTATTTTTGCGGGATTTTTATTAGGTGTGATTCCAGCGATTATCCTGGGTCTGTTGATGGGGCTTTATTCTCCATTAAGGCATTTCTTTTCTCCATTGATCATGGCGCTAATGCCAATTCCGACGTTAGCATTATTACCGATCATTCTCATTTTGTTCGGTGTCGGTGAAGTGTCCAAAATTGTCACAATTGCCGGAAGTGTCTTTTTTCCGGTCATTATCAATACGGTGGCGGGTGTCGTAAATATCGATCGCATCTACTTAGATGTTGCGAAGAATTATGGAGCTAGTTCTAAAGACTATTTCTTTAAAATTGCATTGCCAGGATCACTTCCTGTCATGATTGAAGGAATACAGATGGGGCAGGCAATTGCCTTATTGACCATTGTAGCTGCAGAAATGATGGGGGCGAATTCCGGAATCGGGTATTTGATCTGGACCTCCTACAAAGCTTTCCTTCTTCAAGAAATGTACGTAGGTCTGGTGCTTATTTCCTTTTTTGGTTATCTCTTTTCTCTCATTTTACGTGGCTTTCAGACAAAATTATTACCCTGGAAATAATGATAAATTGGAGGGGGAACTATGGAGGCGAAAATATCCATCCGTGGTTTGACAAAAGTTTTTTACAAAAAAGGGAGCAGTGTGACAGCCCTTCATGACATAAATATGGATATTAAGGACGGAGAATTTGTCTGTTTGCTAGGTCCAAGCGGGTGTGGGAAAACAACTTTGCTGCGTATTTTAGCTGGGTTGGAAAGCAAGAGTATCGGCGATTTTACGATTAAACGTGGAGAACAAGACCGCCCTCTGCAATCAATGGTTTTTCAGGAACGTGGTGTCATTCCATGGCTAACTGTGGAAGAAAATGTGGCCTTCGGATTGAAAATGAGGCATTTGCCTAAAGTTTATGTAAAAGAACGGACGGATTATTATCTCTCTAAGGTTGGATTGGACCGATTCGCTAAACTTTACCCAAAAGAACTGTCCGGGGGCATGAAACAGCGGGTCAGCATAGCTAGAGCTTTTGCAAATGACCCGGAGATTCTGCTGATGGATGAACCATTTGCGGCCTTAGATGAACAGAACAAATTCATTTTGCAGGAGGAATTATTGAGTATCTGGTCAGAAACGAAAAAGACCGTACTTTTCATCACGCACAGCATTGATGAAGCCCTGCTTCTAAGCGATCGAATTCTGTTGATGAGCTCCCAGCCTGGAAAAATCGTTGATGAACTGGTAGTCGATATGCCGAGGCCGAGGAAGATGGAAGAAGTACGAGCGGACTCCGCGATGGCAGAGCGATTCGTTCAAGTTTGGAAACATCTTCAGGACGAAGTTCAAGGCTCAAGGGGTTAGGAAGAAAGGGGAATCTGATGATGAAAAAAGCTTATCTGCTGTTTATCATTCCTTTGTTTTTGTTTGTGATTATGCTTAGTGGATGTGGATCCGACGTTGAAGAGACGGGACAAAAGGATGGACAGATTAATGATCAGGTCAGCGAAGATAATCCAAGTGGTGACTTAGCTCCACTTGAAAAAAAGACGACGGTTGTCATCGCTGAAGACGGGGCGGCATCCGGGGCTGGTTTTTATATTGCTAA
>NZ_JRNX01000316.1 GCF_000786645.1 Halobacillus sp. BBL2006 | reverse complement strand
TTTCTGTTTGTTTTTCTGTAAACCATGTACCCATTTTCTATATCTCCTTTTCACATTGCGTTTCTGAAAAAGCAACAAGACGTTTATTTTACTACGTATTCTCACATAATAATAGCAGTCTTTATTCATTCTTAACAGTTGGGAGTATAAGAGAATGATAATTTTTATCAGATTGACATACAAATGGCTGAAGCGCACCATCAAACTCTCGTTTATAGGAGCATTGATTGCCCTCGTCGGAGTTATCGGTTTGCTAATTTTCGCCATTACGCAAGGGCCACCATCCTTAATGACTGAACAAAACACGCTTTACTACAGTCAAAAAGGGGACGTCATCGGTGAAGATCATGGTGCAGAAGAACGTTACTGGATCAACATCGAAGATATGCCCGAATCCATTAAGGAAGCAACGATCGCCATTGAGGACCGTCGTTTTTACAATCATTTCGGCTTCGATTTGAAACGAATCGCTGGAGCTGCCCTCACAGACATTAAACAGATGAGGATGGCCGAAGGGGCAAGTACGATCACTCAGCAGTATGCCCGCAACCTTTATTTGTCTCATGACAAAACATGGAAACGTAAAGTTCAAGAAGCATTGTACGCTCTTCGTTTAGAGATTTTCTATAATAAAGATGATATTCTCGAAGGTTATTTGAACACGATCTACTATGGCCATGGAGCTTATGGAATTGAGTCAGCCAGCCGCTATTACTTCAATAAGCATGCCGAAGAATTATCGCTGACAGAAGCTTCCATGTTAGCAGGGATTCCGAAGGGCCCTAGTTACTATTCACCTTTAGCGAACGAAGAAAACGCCGAATCCAGACAAAAGCAAATTTTAGCCGAAATGGAAAGGAACGGATTCATTACTTCTACGGAAAAAACAGAAGCGGTTGAAGCGAGCCTTGTCTATTCAGACCATAAAGAATCATCAGAAAAACAGGTCGCCCCTTACTTCCAGGATCAAGTGGTCGCCGAGGCGGCAGATTTGTTAGACATTGATTCTGAACAAGTTATGACCGGTGGATACCATATTTATACAACGTTAAATGAGGACCACCAAAAAATTTTAGAGGAAAAAGTAGCTTCTGAAATTCCAAAAGAAGAGGACATCCAGATGGCTGCTGCCGTTATGAATAGTCATAATGGAGCCGTTACAGCATTAGTTGGAGGCCGTGATTATAAAGAGAGTCCCTACAACCGTGCTACACAAGCCAAGCGACAAGTCGGTTCGACTATTAAGCCATTTCTTTACTATGCAGCTTTAAAAGAAGGCTATTCGCCTGTGACGATGATTGAAAGTAAGCCCACTGACTTTGAAGTTGGGGAAAATGGAAAAGTTTATTCTCCTACGAATTTTAATGATCAGTATGCGGACAAGCCGATTACGATGGCTCAAGCGCTTGCGGTTTCAGATAACATCTACGCCGTATCGACGAATGTTGATATTGGTCCTGAAAAGTTAGTCCATACACTCAAAACATTCGGCATTCACAGCAATGCGAAGCCTGTTCCATCTTTAGCGCTCGGTGCTACGTCCATTTCACTTTACGACATGGTAAGCGCCTACGGAAAAATGGTAAAGGGTTCAGAGTCTCTTGAAGGACACACGATTCAAAAAATCACCGACAGACACGATAATGTTCTGTATGAATACCAGCCAACCTATAACGAAGACGAAAAGATTGACCCTGACCGGGCTTTTACGATCACTCATATGATGACAGGAATGTTCGACACATCCTTGGATGGAGGGTATGCCTCTGTGACGGGGACCCCTATAAAAGGGAAACTCACCCGTATGTATGGTGGAAAGTCAGGAACAACCGATTATGACAGCTGGATGATTGGATTTAGCCCACAGTTTGTATCAGCCGTTTGGATCGGCCACGACGAGGGAGGAAGAAAGCTCGAAACCTTCAATGAGAAAAGATACGCTAAGTCCATTTGGGCAGAAACGATGGAAGCCATTCATGAAGACTTGCCTACAGCCGCCTTCATCCCGACCCCGAATGTTAAAGGAGTCTATATTGACCCTGAAACAGGTTTTCGTTCGGGTCCGAATTGTCCAAAAGAACGACTGGTCTATATGGATAAGAAAGACATACCAAAAGAAGTTTGCGGCGGGAACGAAGATAAAGATAAAGAAGAAATCGAAAACGAGTTCAAAAATGATCCGTGGTTCAAAGATGTAGTCGATTGGTTCTTCTAAAATTAAGGTTAGGGAACAGATCGGCGCAGAACGGGAACAGAGATGAAACGTTAGGGAACAGACCGGCGCAAAACGGGAACAGAGATAAAATGTTAGGGAACAGACCGGCACAAAACGGGAACAGAGATGAAACGTTAGGGAACAGAGCTCACCAATCTTTCGCCAATTTCATAAAAAAAGACAAAGAA
>NZ_JRNX01000315.1 GCF_000786645.1 Halobacillus sp. BBL2006 | reverse complement strand
AAGACAAAAGAAAAGAGAAGGAGAAAGAGATTTAATTACGCGCAGCCTAAAGCGGCTGTCTTTTTTATGCTTAAAATGTATGAAGCTGTTTAATTCGATGCGGTATTTCTCCTAGATTATCAATGATGAAATCTGCGTCTGGTCTATTCCAATGTTGATCCTTTTTCCAAATGGTTTTCATTCCAACGCCTTTAGCTGCTTTCACATCTTTTTCTGGATGATCGCCTACAAAAACGCTATCTTCAGGAGCTACACGGAGCCTTTCTAATGCTCTCTGAAATATTTGCGGCTCAGGCTTTTTCACTCCTTCCCACTCAGATATGAGAATGGTATCCATGTATGGAGCCATTTCCAAAGCCTTTATATTATCCATTTGAAACCGGCCTTTGCCATTGGTGATCACACCAATAAGAAAATTACGCTGCTTCAATTCACCTAACATCTTTAAAAGATTGGGAAATGCCACACAACTTTCCTTAAAGGAATACAGGTAATCATCGAGTAACTCTTCCCACGTAATATCCCTTATGCCAAATTCATCGATCAGCTGTTGATAGACTTTGTCTTTCCATACATACCCACGATCATCAAGTTCAATAAACCTTTCTCTATATTCCTCTTTAGGGATCGCAGGAAGCCGATGAACAAACCGCTCATACTGTTTGTCTATGAAATTTCTTACCGACGCATCACGATTTAATAACGTCCCGTCTAAATCAAACAACACTGCCTTAATCAATATCTTCTCCCTTCAACCTCTTTACTTCCTTTTCAAGGAAACCGAGACGTCTATGTATTCGATAAAAAATCGGAATATAGGCTATGATCACAATAATCATCCAACCCAACTTCATCACTCCTCCTCTATAAAAAAATCCTGTTTATATATAAGAATATACTATCAAAAAACAATTTTCCCGGTTTAATAAAGTCTAAAAAAATAAAGAGGTTGGGACATAAGTAAAGTAGCGGTGGAAAAAAACGAACATTGAAAACTTGTATGAAATCAACGCAGGTTCTTAGCGTAGACAAAACACGGAGATTCCTACGGGAACAGCGCGAGCTGAAGATCCCGCAGGAAAGCGTTCTTTGCTTTCCGAGGAAGCTGAGGCCGTG
>NZ_JRNX01000314.1 GCF_000786645.1 Halobacillus sp. BBL2006 | reverse complement strand
AACTACTACCGTTTACTGAGAAATTATCCGGAAAGGAAATGGTCGCTTCCTTCGCCTGTTCATCTATCTCTATTTTAGCTTCTGAAAGTAAACTCTCAGACAAACCATATTCATTGGGGACAAAGCGGGATTTCTCTTTACTCCCCCCATTCTCATACACTATTGTAAAAGGAATGACGACTTGAGCGTTTTTTCCTGGTAAAGCTCCTGTATCTACTTGAGCTTCATTTAGTTTTGCAGTATGAATTTTTTCATCTTCAGCTACATGAGTTTCTGCTTTTTCATAAGGTGTAGAATCTTCTGAAGAGCCTTCCTCTATATTCGCTTGCTCCGCGTTTTTATGCTCCTTATTTATAGTTGCTTTTTCTTCAGGCATCTCAGCACTTTCCATCGTATTTTCCGATTGGCTGTCTGACTGAGAGGTTTCTTGATCGCTGGTAGACTGCTCAAATTGGTTCGAGTTAATCATATTAAGAAAGACCGGGATAACGATTGCCAATAAGAGGACCACTGCTGCCGTCGCCATACCAGGCATGATCCATGGAGCCATTTTCCGAGTTGATTGATTTAGGTTTGGCGAGATTTTCCTATATAAATCCTGCTTACTTTGCCGATCATCAATAGGAGGCAGATCTTTAAGCATCTTCTCTAATTCTTCATCTGTATAATGCCTAGGCTTCACGCTGCACTCCCCCTTCTTTTGCTTTTTCTAAAATTTCTCTCAATGCTTTCATTCCTCTATGCTGAGTTGTCTTCACTTTGCTTTCAGTCCAATTGAGGATATCAGCTGTCTCCTGTATGGACATCCCTTGAATATACCTAAAGATAATGACACTTTTCTGGTCCATGGTACATTCATCCAATGCCTTATAAACTGCCTTCATCTCAGCGTTTTGAATAGCAATTTCCTCAGGAAGAGCATCTACACCTTGAATGTTCTCTCCTTTGTCACCCCAGTCAAAAAAATCCATGATACGATTACGTTTACGTTTTTGTTTTCTAAAATAGTCAATGGTCACATGACGAGCAATGGAAAACAGCCATGTTTTTTCACTGCTTCGCCCATCGAATGAATGGTAAGATTTGATAACCTTGATATAAACATCCTGAACAAGGTCCTCAGCTAAATTGCGATCCTTGACCATGTAGATGATAAATTGAAATAGATCTTTATGATATTTATCATAAAGTTCATCAAAAAACCTTTTCACCACAGGTACCTCCCGATTATAGGAATAGTCGTTTATGTATGTATAAAAGTTACACCCTTATCTTAATATGAGAAAATAAAAAAGGAAATAGGGTTTAGTTTGGAAGCACTTTTTGATCCTCACTTGGCTTATGGCTTCGAGAGGCTAGGAGCCGCATCCGGATTGGCGCAAAGGAAAAAGTATTTTACCCTTCTACCAATAAAAAACGGCTATCACTAATAGATAGCCGTCTCAACTTTCTCATTGTGAGCTCTCATCCGCTACACTCGTTCTTGCTCCCCCGTTCACTTTGTTCCTTTGATTATACCGTTTGAATAATGCTCCAAGAATCGGAGAAAAGACCAGAATAAAAACAACATTAGATACTGCGTGGTTAAGGTCGAAGGGCAAGCCCGCTAAATAATAAGCCCAAAACGGCTGACCAACTGTTCGCATAGTTAAAGAAATAACCAGACCAAAAAATAAACCACTAAAAAGCCCATAAATGGAAAGACCCCAAACCGGTAATCGCGGCCACCATTTCCCTAATAATCCAGCCATCAAACCAATCACCGACCAGGCGATAATCTGCCAAATCGTCCATATCCCCATTCCTAAGAGCATATTTGAGACCGTCGTCGTTAGGATAGCCATTATCACCCCAGCCAATGGCCCTAACCAAAAAGATGTTAAAATGATAATAGCTGTAACCGGTTGAATGTTAGGTAAACTGGATAAAGCCATTCGCCCAGCGACCGCCAGGGCTGCAAGCATTGCTAGAAGAGTAATTTTATATGTGTTCATTGCTTAATCATTCCCATGAATGATAATCAAAGACGATTTCGTCCCCTTGCTCTACCTCATATTCATTAGCTCCTACCATAGCCTCTTCTCCATTGATCGTAAACATCCAGGCCATTTTTTCCTCCTGATTTCCTTCGATCCCCTCAATACTGTTAATAAAGCCTTCACTTTCTTTCACTTCAAAGTTTTCCTTCATGACCTCCATCAGGGTAGTCCCTTCTGGAACAGAAACCTCTTTGTCAGCAAGCATTTCTTCCCCATTGCTTTTTGAAACTTCCACTTGAACAGTGACTTCTTGTTTGTCCTCTTGTTGAGAGGCACTTGCTTCTTCTTTTTGATCCGCTTGTTGGGTGCCACACCCGCTTAAGACTCCGGCTACGAGTAGGAAGACTACTAACAATCCAAAAAACTTTTTCATCTTTCTTTTCATCCTTTCCATCATGGTATATAGTTCCATCGCTTTCCTGAAAGGACGTAAAGACAACAACTAGGCTATGTAATCATCAAAAAAAGCTTGTCCTTTTTATAAGGACAAGCTTAAGACAAACCTGAAAGGTGTAAAACCATTACATATACCGATCGGTTGTCTCAAACGCTCAATCCCCGAAGCTTTGAAACATAGGATTTGGCAGGTCTACTGACTTGTGCGTCTGCCTACTTAGGATCCTTCCCATGCATTTCGCACAGTGGAGCTTCCTTTTCGTCAACACATACAGTTGCGAGGACAGTTCTGGCTTCTAACCAGATTCCCTTTTAAGCCTTACTCAGGCACCAACATCCTTACGTATGAAGTTCATTAATTACATTACATGAAACTGATAAAATTAGCAAACTAATATTCTGTTAAATCAATATCTTTCGGTATGCGGAACGTAAACGTTGTCCCTTCTCCAAGCTTACTGTGGGCACTGATGGTTCCTTTGTGTGCTTCCACAATATTCTTAGCTATAGCAAGACCGAGACCTGTTCCTTTTTTCTGTTTGGAGCTTTCTCTCTTACGCGACTTATCCGCTTTATAAAATCGCTCAAAAACAAAAGGAAGATCCTCTTCGGCAATACCTTGTCCCGAGTCATGAACAGAACCTACCCAATCACCGTTAAGACTGTCAATGGTGACATGAACACTTCCCCCGGGGTTCGTATGACGGATTGCGTTATCAATTAAATTTGTAAATACTTGCTCAATTCGATCAGCATCGAATGAAATCCAATCGAGTTGATTGTCAACGTTCATAGTTAATTCCACACTGCGTTCATCAGCAATACCTTGGAACTTACGGATAATCTTATTCATATAAGAATGGATTTCAATCGATTCAATAAAAAGGTGAATATGACCCGCCTCCATTCTGGCGAGGTCAAGTAGCTCATTAACGAGCCGTCCAATTCTCAGTGATTCTTCATGGATGATTTGCGCAAGTTCATTCTTATCTTCTTTACTCTCTGCAATATCATCGACGATAGCCTCACTATACCCTTGCAACATAGAAATTGGAGTTCTAAGTTCATGTGAGACATTCGCAATGAAATCTTTTCTCAGCTTATTCAGCCGACGCTCTTCTGTCATATCTCGAAGTACAGCAACCGCTCCGCGAACGGTTGATTTATCATACAATGGCGTCATGATGATCACCCAAGAACGTCCTTGAAGTGTAACTTCGGTCATAGATTCTTCTTCATTCGTAATAACTTGCTTAAATAAAGCCTTTAAGGGTTCTGGTAAATGTTGATTATCTTCCACGGTCTTTGCCGATGGACTGTTTTCAAAAGCATAGGCATCTAAATACTGCATGGCTGGCGGGTTACTGACGAGAATTTCTCCCGTACGATTAATTGTAATAACTCCGTCAGCCATAGAACGCAAGATTCCAGAAAGCTGCTCTTTCTCTTGATTTAATGCGTTAATATGGAATTTTAATTGTCTTCCCATCCGATTAAAAGCCATGGCAAGTTCACCAATTTCGTCGTGAGTCAGGATAGGGACCTTGTTATTGAATTCCCCTTTTGCAAGCTCTAATGCTCCTTCACGCATTTTTATCAACGGAGAAGTAATTCTCGTCGATAAGAAGAAGGCAAAGATCGTTGTCAAAACTATCGCGATGCCTGCACCAAGAAAGATAATTTTTGTGGTTTGTTCAGACGTTTCTTCTATAGTATCGAGCGATTGATATACGAACACTGCCCCTTCTCCATTGGATAGAGGAGCTCCGACTACCATTACCCCCGTATCGGATGACTCGAGGTCAGCTACTTTTTTCACTTCTTCTCCTTGAGTAAGAACTCTTGAAAGCTCTTGATCAGATGAAAACCAGTCGTAATTCATTACAGGTAACCCTTCTGTGTCACTCTCGGCAACAAGTGTATCTTCCTCATTCCATGCGATGACAGCTCGGCTAGCCGAGTCCTTTATCAGATTCGTAGTTGAAAGTAATAATTCTCTGTCCTCATATCGATTTTCAACTTCAGAAATTTTATTAGCAGTTTGAAGTAAGTGACGCTCCGCTTCTAATATATGATAGTTCTGAAAAAACTCCAGAAGTAAGATCGTCAGAATGAAAAGGACAAAACAGACAAGCAGGAGTATAGTAAACCATAATTTCCCTACAACACTACGCCAAAACATCACTCACCATTAACCTCGAACTTGTAGCCGATGCCCCATACCGTAACGATCATCCCTGCAGCACTTGCCGAAACTTTACTTAACTTTTCACGTAATCTTTTCACGTGAGTATCCACTGTTCGAAGATCGCCGAAAAATTCATATTGCCAAACTTCTTTAAGAAGTTGTTCACGATCAAACACTTTATCTGGATATTGAGCCATGTAGTTAAGAAGTTCGTATTCCTTTGGAGTCAATGCGACTTCCGCGCCATCAGCAGTTACACGGTGAGCATCATTATCAATTGTCATATGCGGGAAGATAAGTACATTTCTAGTTGATGTATCGGTCTCTAAAAATCTTGTTGAAGAGGCTCTTCTGAGTAAAGCTTTGACACGTAAAACGACTTCTCGTGGGCTAAAAGGTTTCACTATATAATCATCGGTTCCGACTTCGAAACCTTGGACACGATTTGCTTCTTCCCCTTTTGCAGTTAGCATAATAACAGGAGTCGCTTTCTTTTCACGAAGCTCCTTACACACTTCGATTCCGTCTTTACCCGGCAGCATTAAATCGAGCAATATCACGTCGTAATCATTATGAAGGGCTTTCACTAATGCCTCTTCACCATCTTCAGCTTCATCAATTTCGTAATTCTCTCTTTCCATATACATTCTGATCAAACGGCGAATACGC
>NZ_JRNX01000313.1 GCF_000786645.1 Halobacillus sp. BBL2006 | reverse complement strand
TTGATTTTCTGCTTATCACGCGAGTGTCTGGGCGTTACAGCTAGACGAGTCCTTCGCCAACGACCCTAAATCACACAAAACATCTCGAAATTGAGTCTTCCATAATCCTGCACTTATGCTTAATCATCTTCCTCATAAACAACGATTGTATTTATCAAAAGTTAAACAAATAGTCACAATGCAAGTTCGAGCAAAATATTAAGACAAGGCCAACGGTCTCTATCCGCTTTTCTTTGAATGATACTCGGGTTGCTGAGTCATACTACGGGAAAAGAGCGAAAGGAGTTTTTACCTATGAAAGACGATTCTTCCCAAGGACAAGAAAAGGATCAATCGAAATCCTCTTTAGTAGATAAAATTCAGCAATTAGGTCAATCGAGTGTACCTCAACCGGCGGATTCCAATATCCACGTCTTACCAGTGATCGGTCAAGTGGAGGGACATGTCCAGCTTCCTTCTCAAAATAAGACGACAAAATATGAACATCTCATTCCTCAGTTAATCGCTATTGAGCAAAATCCGAAAATTGAGGGACTAGTGGTTCTTCTTAATACTGTTGGAGGAGACGTGGAAGCAGGTTTAGCGATCTCAGAAATGATTGCATCTCTTTCCAAGCCTACTGTATCCATCGTGTTGGGGGGAGGACATTCAATAGGTGTACCGATCGCTGTCTCAGCTGATTATTCTTTCATAGTTGAAACAGCTACAATGACCATTCATCCAATTCGGATGACTGGCCTCGTCATCGGCGTTCCCCAAACTTTTGAATATATGGATAAAATGCAAGAGCGGGTCGTTAATTTTGTAACAAGACATTCAAATGTTGAAGAAGAGAAGTTCAAAGAGCTCATGTTTGCTAAAGGTAATCTGACTCGAGACATTGGGACGAACGTAGTCGGTCAGCAGGCTGTTGATAACGGGTTGATTAATGCTGTAGGTGGCGTAAAGGAAGCTATGGAAAAGTTGAACGAGATGATTGAAGCAAATAAAGGCAATGAAAATCAGGTGGTTCAATGATTCACTACACCCCCCTCAGTGAATATGATATTTTTCCTCAACAGGAAAGTGGAGAAGTCACTTACCAGCAGCTCAAGAACTGCCCTGTAAAATGCAGGGATATGGGGGATGGGAGAAAGCAAATCATTCAGATTCTTTCTACCGATCCAGCTCATTATATGGACCCTCATTTACAACCGGGACAATGGTTGGACTCGTAACACCTCTGTACCCTATGGTATAATAAAGATAACTGTCAGGCAGGATGTCGAGTTTGTTTTCTTCTAAATGAGAAGAGGCAATCGGCATCCTTCTGTTTTCAGTTAACATAATGATTAGCAACATTGACCATTAGTCTTTATTTACGGAGGTGTTTACACATATGGCTGGAAAGAGGAAGTCTAAATCGAAAACAAAAAAGAAACAGTCAGGGTTTAAAGAGCAGGTGAAATTTGAATTAGTTGGACTCTTCTTTTTATTTATAGCTGTCTTCGGAAGCGGAGCCTCAGCAATTAGTGACGGAGCAATTCCAGGCGGGCTTGAGCGCCTGTGGCAATTCTTATTTGGTGTTTGGTATTTTATTGCCTCCATATTCTTTCTTGTACTGGGTATCTATTTAATGGTGAAGAGGAAATGGCCAACATTCTTACATAAACGGCTTATAGGTATTTATATTATCATTACGGCATTACTCCTATTCACACACTTAGAGACTTTATCAGATGAGTTAGCTGCAGGAAATGGGTCAATTCTTGGTCTTACATGGGACAGGATTACTACCATGATGAGAGGAGAAAATTCCTTTTATAGCATTGGAGGGGGACTGTCGGGCGCGATATTATTATCGATTACTTACTATCTCTTCTCTGGTGTAGGAGCAGCTATTGTATCCTTTTTCCTTTTCATCATAGGTATCATATTCATTAGTGAATGGTCGATTGGTGAATTATTTTCAAAGCTAGGTGTGAAGTTGAAAGGATTAGGAATAGAACAGCTAAAACGCATGCAGGATAAAAAATCAGAGCGTAATAAAGAGATCCCAGAGAATACGGAAGAGAAGACGGTGCTCGAAATCAGCGATTCGAAGGAGGAGGAATCTTATGATATGGAAGAACCGATCATCCAAGATTTTACGGATCATGCTTATGCATCCAAAGGTGCAGAGCAGACGGAGAAGCCTTCCTTAACTAAAAACAGCACCAATGACTCGGATGAAGAGGAAACGAGTTTAGAGAAGTCGATGCCGACAGCAGAGCTTGAGAACTTTGACTATCAGCTGCCCGGCTTTGAATTGTTAGATGAACCAACTTCCAGTCCTCAGAGCCAAGGCAGATCCCACATTCAAGCTACGGTTCGAAAACTTGAAAAGACTTTTCAAAGCTTTGGAGTCAAAGCGAAAGTCACTAAAGTCCACGTAGGACCTGCGGTTACAAAATATGAAGTTTATCCAGATGTTGGAGTGAAAGTCAGTAAAATCGTTAACTTGAACGATGACCTTGCTCTTGCATTGGCAGCGAAAGACATCAGGATTGAGGCCCCGATTCCTGGGAAGTCGGCAGTAGGTATTGAAGTGCCCAACCAGGAAGTTTCCATGGTTTCCCTTCGTGAAGTTCTTGAAACAGGAAAATCCAATCCTGAGTCTAAGTTGAGCTTTGCTCTAGGAAGGGACATATCAGGAGAAGCAGTGATGTCTGAGCTTAATAAAATGCCTCACCTTCTTGTTGCTGGTGCAACCGGAAGTGGTAAAAGTGTGTGTATCAATGGAATTATTACAAGTATATTGATGCGTGCGAAGCCACACGAAGTGAAAATGATGATGATCGATCCGAAAAAAGTAGAGTTGAATGTCTACAACGGCATTCCACACTTGCTAGCACCAGTTGTAACGGATCCTAAAAAGGCATCGCGTGCTTTGAAGAAAGTCGTTTCTGAAATGGAGCGGAGATATGATCTGTTTTCTGACACTGGAACGAGAAATATCGAAAGTTATAATGAATATGTGAAAAAACATAATAAGGAAAACGAAGATACCCAGCCTCAACTTCCATACATTGTTGTTTTAGTCGATGAGTTAGCCGATCTTATGATGGTTGCCTCCAATGAAGTAGAAGATGCAATAACAAGGCTGGCACAGATGGCGCGTGCAGCAGGAATTCACCTGATTATCGCTACGCAACGTCCATCTGTAGACGTCATTACAGGTGTTATCAAAGCTAATATTCCGTCCCGAATTGCATTCAGTGTCTCCTCTCAGACGGATTCACGAACTATTTTGGATTCAGGAGGAGCAGAAAAACTTCTTGGACGAGGTGACATGTTGTTTACGCCGGTCGGTGCCAACAAACCGACACGTGTCCAAGGTGCTTTCTTAAGTGATGATGAAGTCGAGCGCGTCGTCAACTTTTGTGTAGAACAGCAGAAGGCGCAATATCAAGATGAAATGATCCCTGAGGAAGAAAGTGAAGTCAAACAAGAAGTCGATGATGATTTGTATCCGGAGGCTGTCCAGATGGTCATTGAAATGCAAAGCGCCAGTGTCTCAATGATCCAGCGAAGGTTCCGCGTGGGATACACGAGAGCGGCACGTTTAATCGATGCTATGGAAGATAATGGCATTGTTGGTCCATATGAAGGAAGCAAACCAAGGACTGTTCTCGTATCTCAAGTGTCTGAAGAACAATCCTCGTAATGCATCTAAGAAATTTTTGATTAGGACATACAATTAATTGATTAAGCTGCTGCATCCGCGGCGGCTTATTTTTATGTTAACTAATTCCAATTATCTAGTTTTTTAGTCCAAATCATCTATTTTAGGGGTCACAAGTCCTGTCTATTGTAAAAAATTCTGTAAAAGTATTTACACTCTTGTAACAAATAACAGAAAAATGTCCTAATTCTATTTATTTATTCAACAAATAGTGTTATATTATTGTCAAAATGTGATGTGTCGAACGTCAGATGTCAGATCTCTGATGGATAGTTTAATAGGGGTGGAGTGAACGGAATGTCGATTAGACAAGATACTCGTCATCTTTACTTACAGGTGATTGAGCAAATTAAACGTGATATTGAAAACGGTATCTATTTAGAAAAACAGAAACTGCCGTCTGAATTTCAGCTTTCTAAATCTCTAGGTGTCTCAAGAGCAACTTTAAGAGAAGCATTGAGGATTATGGAAGAGGAAGGTGTGGTTACACGGAGGCACGGAGTAGGAACTTTCGTAAACCCTAAACCTTTGTTTACCTCAGGCATCGAAGAATTAGATAGTGTAACAGGAATGATTCTAAGTTCGGGAATGAAGCCGGGCTCGCAGTATTTGTCTGCTGATCTCGTAGAACCGACGGAAGAAGATCGAAGAAGGTTCTCTAACGATAATCTACATAGAATGGCAAAGCTCGAGCGGGTGAGAACAGCTGACGACGAGCCTGTCGTCTACTGTGTGGATAAAATTCCGGAAGGGCTCATCCCCCTGGAGCAAGTGAGAGAAGCTGATTCTCTTTTTCAAATTTTAGAGAGCTATACAGGAGAAACAATAAGTTATGCGGTTACTCATATTGAACCAATCGGTTACCATGAAAGAATTTCTCCTGTTTTGAACTGTGAACCTGAGCAGGCACTGTTGTTATTAAAGCAAATGCATTATACCCAAGATGATGTTCCTGTCCTTTTATCAAATAATTATTTTAGGGCGGATAAGTTCAGCTTCCATGTTCTAAGAAAAAGAGTGTAAGGGCTTACATTTGTGAGTTGTTAAATATTTAGGAGGTGAGGCCTGTACTGTTAGAAGCAGACTGTTTAGTTGTTGGAAAGACCTGATATTTTAACAAACTTAGGGGGTAATGGTTTTGTTTAAGAATCGTCGTTTTCTTTTAGTTTTTGCATTACTTTTAACTTTTGGTTTAGTTTTAGGAGCTTGTGGCTCTTCTGATGATGGAGGAGATACAAGTGGTGGTTCAAATGATTCAGGCAACAACGATGAAGCCGCTGAAGAGGGCAGTAACGGAGATTTTTCAGTAGCGATGGTTACTGATGTTGGCGGAGTGGATGACAAATCATTTAACCAATCTGCATGGGAAGGGTTACAAGCTTTTGGAGAAGAAAACAATATGAAAAAAGGGGAAGGGTTTGATTACGCTCAATCAGAAAGTGATGCGGATTATACAACGAACCTGAACCGTCTTGTTCGCCAGGATTATAACTTAATCTTCGGAATCGGATACTTACTGCAACCAGCAATTGAAGAAGTAGCTGGCCAATATCCAGAAACTAACTTTGCAATTGTCGACTCTGTAGCAGAAGGCGATAACATTGCCAGCATCACATTTAAAGAACACCAAGGATCTTTCCTTGCTGGTGTAGCTGCTGCTAAGAAAACGAAGTCTAATCAAGTAGGATTTATAGGCGGCGTTGAAGGAGACTTGATCAAGAAGTTTGAATCTGGATTTGTTGCAGGTGTCAAATCAGTAAATGCAGACATCGACGTTGATGTGCAGTATGCAGAAAGCTTCGCTGCTGCAGATAAAGGAAAACTGATTGCTTCTAACATGTACTCTAAAGGCATTGATGTCATCTATCATGCTTCAGGCGCAACGGGTAACGGTGTATTCGCCCAGGCGAAAGACATTAAGAAAAACAACCCAGATGAAAACGTATGGGTCATTGGTGTAGACCGTGATCAGCATGAAGAGGGTGCCATTGGTGATACAAATGTCACGTTAACTTCTATGGTCAAACGTGTAGACGTTGCCGTAAAAGATGTCGCTTCTCAGGCGATGAACGGGGAATTCCCTGGTGGAGAAGTTCTTGAGTACGGGCTTGATCAGGATGCGATCAGCATTGCACGTACGAATGAAGAGGCTCTAAACGAAGATATCATCACTGCGATTGAAGAGTGGAAACAAAAAATCGTTGATGGCGATGTTGAAGTACCAAGTACTAGAGAAGATCTTCAAGGCTATTTAGATTCTCTATAAGTTGAGCAGAAGGCTGGTGGGTAGCCGGCCTTCTTCTACTCTATAAGAAAATCATCAAATGAAGAGCTTACCTTCCGGCCCTCTTCATTTGATGATTTTTTCAGGAGTACGTTCATTTGGAAAAAGAAGACAACCAGGGGAGTGTGGGAGACGAATGGATTATGTGATTGAGATGCTCAATATCCGCAAAGAATTTCCGGGTATTGTAGCGAATGATAACATTAACCTTCAAGTGAAAAAGGGAGAAATCCATGCCTTGCTCGGTGAAAATGGAGCAGGTAAATCAACCTTGATGAACGTTTTGTTCGGCCTCTATCAGCCGGAAAAAGGAGAAA
>NZ_JRNX01000312.1 GCF_000786645.1 Halobacillus sp. BBL2006 | reverse complement strand
CCGATTGAACGAAGCTGCGTACCTGGTACCAGAGAGAGTGAATGCGGTGTCAGGTACGCGCGGGTCTCTTTGTTGGTACCAGGTACCCACCGAACGAAGCAGCGTACCTGGTACCAACAAAGTCAAATCGGGTACCAGGTACCATCAAAGCTCAGAAGTACCCTCATTACCGACAACATTCGACCGAAAGATATAGAAAGTTGCAAATTTCCCTAAATGAGTTGGTTAATGTATCGAGATTGAGGGAAATATACCGAATAGAAGAAATGTCAGGAGGTTTAGCGTTATGCCAAACAATGTGCTTTGGACAGGTGGGTGGGATTCCACTTACCGCGTTTTGAACTTAGTATTGGATCAAAAGAAGACCATTCAGCCTTATTATGTACTTGATTCTGTCCGCCCTTCGACGAAGATGGAACTGAAGACGATGGAGAGGATCAAGAGGCTGATGGTAGAATTCGATCCTGAAGCGGAACAGCGCATTCTTGAAACAATAGAAATCAAAAAAGATGAAATTCCGTTGAATCCAGACTTTACGAAAGAATATGAAAAGCTTCGAAAGGAATATCGTCTTGGTGACCAATATGATTGGCTCGGCCGCTATGCTGAATCCGTCAACATGGACACTTTGGAGTTATCTGTTCACCACGACGATAAAGCGCAGGGCATGATTAAAGACGATGTGGTTAAGATTGAAGACGGGGAAGACTTCTACTACAGAGTCGTAGACAATCCATCCCATCCAGCTTTTGTCATTTTCCAAAAATATCGCTTTCCGCTGCTTGAAATTACAAAGCTAGAAATGGAAGAAAAAGCAAAAGAACGTGGGTATGCCCATATCATGGAAGAGACTTGGTTCTGTCACACGCCGAAGAAAAACGGAGAGCCATGCGGCTTATGTAACCCGTGTAAATATACACAGGAGGAAGGCCTTGGGCGCCGCATTCCTGAACCGACTCGAGCGGAGAGGATCCGCTATTTCTTATTTAAGGTCAACCGTCGATTAAAGAAAATAGTTAATTAAAAATAACGCTTGTAGATGACGAGTCTACAGGCGCTTTTTTTTTCAGAACTGTTCCGGGGACCAGGCACCTACAGAAGAAAAAGAGGTACCTGATCCCCAGCTCTCTCGCAATACTATCATCTATACATTTTTTTCGAAAAATGCTACTCTATACTGGTTAGAATTAAGATAAAAACATAGATTAAATGAGGTAAAAATACATGTCTAAATTGAAACAAACCGCGATCTGGATTACATTACTAGCCTTGGTGCTTAAAGTAATTGGATTCGTAAGAGAAGTTTTTATTGCAAAGGAATTCGGGGCGACAGATTATACCGATGGATTTCTTCTAGCGTTTACATTTGTTACTTTATTGAAAACTCTAATTAAGAATGGGTTCAATTCTGTATTTCTTCCTCAATATTTGAAGAATCGAAGAGCGGACCCAGAAGAGGCAGATCGAAACGCAAACAGTATGCTGAATTATACGATTGTACTTCTTATTATAGTCAGCGCCCTTTGCTATGTATTTACTCCATATATCGTTCAACTATATGGCGCGATGACTGAGACGACTGAGACGGTAGCAACACAGATTACTAGATTTTTCTTCTTATTTACTCTCATTATTGGATTGACGAGTGTTTTAGAGTCTTATCTGCAGGCTGTAAGGAGTTTCGTGCCTAATCAGATTGTAAACTTGTTAGGGACATTAGTGGCGACATTATTTATAATCCTTTTCTCTGATTTATGGGGCGTCTACAGCATTGCTTATGGATTCATTGCCGGTTTAGGAATTGGGCTAATCATTCAAATTTACTACTTATTCAAATACGGATATCGTTATAAACTCACGTTCAATATCAACCGCACTTTTGCTAAGACTTTCTTCGTCCTATTCATCCCGTCCTTGTTGCATGCATCGGTGGGACATATCAATGTATTTGTAGACAAATCTTTTGCTTCAGGAACTGTCAGTGGCGCGGTCACGTATTTGAATAATGCTTCATTATTAATGAGTATTCCAAGTGCCATTTTCCAGTCAACGGTAGTAGCTATCATATTTACGCTAATGTCTGAACAGAATGAAGAAAAAGAAAAGTTTAAGGATACGTTATATATGGGCTATCAGATTGGGCTAATGGCGTTAATGCCGATTGCTATGGGACTCTTGCTATTAGGGGAACAATCGATTTCCTTTATATTTGAAAGAGGAGCATACTCCCCTGAAGATACGCAAAATACAGTAACTGTACTGTATTATTATGTTCCTATGATAGTGACTATGGGGCTGTTGTTGATCCCTATAAAAGGTATGTATGCACTTAGTGCAACGAAGAAACTACTGCAAATAAGCTCAACGACAATACTTTTAAACGCGCTATTGAATTATTTATTTCTCATTCCGTTTGGCTATTCGGGCCTTGCTTTATCAAGCTCGGTTGTATCTATTTACTATATTACATTCGTGACGTACGCGATCTATAAAGAAATGCCGGCAGGAGAATGGAAGCGGCTGATTACACTTTTCATCAAGGTGTCGATTCCGACGGCTCTCATGGCTGTGCCGATCCTTTTGGTGGAATATCTCACTCCAATTCAAGAGCTGTACTCTCTCTTCCAACTGATGATTCTTGTACCCATCGGTGCGCTTACTTATGTGGCAGGACTCTACCTGTTTTATAGGGAAGGCTTTAACAAGCTAATGGAATTCGTCCAAAGAAAACGGAAAAAAGCTTAAATCATACTAAAAGCGCTCACCAATCCGTGGGCGCTTTTTTGTCTCATTTGATACCGGACGCAAACCATGTCAAAATAAGAAGTGAAACCAAACTATGAACGAATAGGAGAATGAGCGATGAAAATGATTGATGTCACAGCCCCTGTTTTCGAAGGGATGCCTGTTTATAAAAACAAACCTGAAAAACAGCCGAAAATCAACACAAATACGAACGGCCATGTTACAGAATCCCGTATGGAAATTGACGTGCACACAGGAACACATATCGACGCCCCGCTACATATGAAAAATGACGGGGAAACGTTCGAATCGATTTCTCTTGATAAGCTGGTCGGGAATGTAAAAGTATTTGATCTGACTGACGTGGAAGACGGAATCACAAAAGCAGATATTGAAGGCTTCGATATTCAGGAGGGAGACTTCATCTTCTTTAAAACACAAAACTCCTTTGAAGATGAGTTCAACTTCGAATTTATCTTCTTGAAACAGGATGGAGCCGAGTACCTGGCAGAACGTAAAATTAATGGCGTAGGAATTGATGCCTTAGGAATCGAGCGCAGCCAGCCGGAGCACCCGACACACAAGGCACTTTTCAATGCGGACGTCATCGTTATTGAAGGTCTGCGTTTGAAAGATGTCGAGCCGAAGAGCTATCACATGGTGGCAGCGCCGCTTAAGCTTGTCGGTACGGATGCAGCACCAGCGCGTGTATTGCTATTTGAAAACGAATAACATCAACTAAAAAAGTAGCGAGCATGAAATCACAATGGGTTTCATGCTCGCTACTTTTTTATTGAGATCTATTGTTGGAAGGATCAGTATTTCCCTATAAAACTGAAGGAGGTTACTACAATGCCTCGTTGGAACACCAGTTCATTCGATGAGGAAGAGTTTGTATCCGAACTATTGGAGCCCACAAAAGCAATTATAAAAGAAAATTTCATAGGACTTTACCTGCACGGGTCACTAGCCATGGGAGGGTTCAATCGTAAATCAAGTGATGTAGATGTGTTAGTGGTCACAGAAAAAGGGTTAGATATAGAGACTAAAAGGCAATTCGCCCAACTATGTTTAACTTTATCTAAACAGCCGTTTCCGCTTGAACTAAGTATGCTCAGCAGACGTCAGTTACTACATTGGGAGCACCCGTCTCCATTCGAGTTTCATTTTAGTGAGTTTTGGAGAGAACGCTATGAAAAAGATTTGGCGCAGGGTACGTGTCAGTACATAAATGATCATCAAGGAAAAGATCCAGATTTGGCGGCTCATGTCACAATTACGAACCATCGGGGAATTTGTATTGAAGGACCGCCGATATCATCTATATTTCCATCGGTCCCTTCTGCTCACTATGCATCTTCCATACTTGCTGACTATCATAGTTGTATAGAAGAACTTGAAGAGGATCCTGTCTATTGTGTATTAAATATCGTCCGGGTCTATTGGTATTTGAAAGAAGGAGAAATCTCATCAAAACAAGAAGCAGGAAAGTGGGGTATGGAAAACTTGCCGGAAATTGCGCAACCAGTCGTTCACCAAGCCTATCTCGTTTACAAAAACGGAGGCGACTGTAAGTTTGAACAGAAAGAACTCTCCCATTTTAAAAATTATATGAAAGCGGAAATCGGTCAGTTGCAGTTCATGATGTGACGGAAAAGAAAGGCGGGAAAGATGAGAAATTATATCGCGTTTTTAAGAGGAATTAATGTCGGTGGCCACAATAAACTTAAAATGGCAGAGCTTAGAAGCTCGTTAGAAGTACTCGGACTACAAAATGTCAGAACTTACATTCAAAGCGGTAATGTGCTGTTTGAGTCGAGCAATGATGAAGATCAATTAGCAAAACAGATCTCTACGATAGTAGAAAAAGACTTTGGTATATCCAGCCCGGTTGTACTTAGGACAGCAGAAGAACTGCAGAATCTCGTAAGCGACTGTCCTTTTTCAGAAAAGGAGATTGCCGAAGCAGACGCTTCCTCCAAAGGAGAATGTCTTCATGTAGCGATGTTAGAGGAATTTCCCTCACAAGAAGAGATGGATAAACTTTTATCATATGCGAACGAAAAAGAAAAAGCCGTGCCACAAGGAAAAAACATCTATCTCTTGTTCTATGACAGTATCCGTAATTCAAAATTAGGCAATAACCTTAATAAGCTTGGTCCAGCAGTAACTGTGCGTAATTGGAAAACGATAAATAAGGTAGTAAGTATGACAGAAAAGTAAAGGGAGAGTATCATAGGATTCCTATTAATTGCAGGGTTCTTTCCCTTAATAATCATCGGGAGATTTTATCGAAAAATAGAGATTAGAAGAACGGATTGAGGAATTAGAGAAGAAAATAGAGGGTAAAATATTTCAAGTTAATTTTTTCACCACCCGTCCTCAATAAACATTAAAGTCCCCCGGCATGATTGCGGGGGAGTCTTCCTATAGTAGTTTACTAGTTTATTTCACTCTGATCTCCTGTCCAACCCGGAGATTAAACGGATCAATATTAGGATTTAACTCCAATAAGTCTTCAACGCTCACACCTTTGTGGAGATTGGCAATGTTATAGAGTGTGCTGCCAGGTTTAACGGTGTGAAACTCTTTATTATAGCCATCAGCTCTGCTCACTCGTACTTCCTGTCATGAAGGGGACGGTGAGAAGCTATTAAAGATGTCCATGGAAATGATGAAGCAAAATGTAAAGACAGAAGGGAACAGTGATTTAGATTCATTTATGCAAAAGATGCTTGAGAATGTCACAATCAATAATCTCTCCTATGAGCTGACCATTGATAAGGAAAACCATTACCTTACAGGAATGATGATGGACCTTGATATGAGTGTGAAAGCATAAGGGAAAACAGTCGATATTACCCAATAACAGATATGACACTTGAAAACTTTAACGAAGTAGGACCAATTGAAGTGCCACAGGAGGTCAAGGATAACGCTAAGCCTTTAGAAGAGAAGATGGAGGAACCTGATACCTCGACGTCAACACCGACGTATGCTTTAGCGGGGGTAGCCTTGATTCTATTTGGTGGCAGCATTTTACTGTATAGAAGAAAAAGTGCGGCGTGAGTAAGGTAGAAATCACTTTATGAATAAAAGCTCAGAGTACTAAACTCTGAGCTTTTTGTGTGCGAGTTAATGTTTATCCGAGCGCTACATCTAACGTCATCATCACGGCAAATCCAAGCATAAGACTGATGGATGCAAGATTGACGTTCCCTTTTTCGTGCGATCCAGGAATGATCTCTTTTGCGACAACGAAGATCATGGCTCCTGCAGCGAAGCTTAAGGCATAAGGCAGAATGGGTTCAATGACGATGACGGCCACCGCGCCGATGACAGCAGCGATTGGCTCAACCATACCGGAAAATTGACCGAACATAAAGCTTTTCTTCTTGCCCATTCCGTCGCGGTGTAAAGGCATGGATACAGCTGTACCTTCCGGGAAGTTCTGAATTCCGATGCCTAAGGCAAGGGCCATCGCACCGGCGAGCGTTGCTTCTGTTCCATTGGATGCAAGCGCTCCAAATGCCACACCGACTGCAAGACCTTCCGGAATATTGTGGAGCGTCATAGAAAAGACGAGCAGTGCGGTCCGTTTTTTAGCTCTATTGTCTTTAATATCATGCAAGTATTTATCAGTATTAAGCGCGGGCAGCATCAAATCAATGAAAAGCAGCAGCACCCCGCCTAATAAAAATCCGACAACAGCTGGAACCCATGATGGAACTGAGCCTTCTGAGGACATTTCGATTGCCGGTGCGAGTAAGGACCAGTAGCTGGCGGCAATCATTACCCCTCCTGCGAAGGCGAGCATACTATCGAGAAATTTTTGATTCGTTCCTTTAACAAAAAACACGAGTGCGGCACCCAGAGCCGTCATTCCCCAAGTAAACAATGTACCAAATAGGGCTTGCATGACGGGACTGAATTCTTTGAATGCTTCTAACATAGTCTTCCTCCGTTCAAATTATAATATATTTAAAAGTTGCGCATGTGCAAAATTCATTTATGCGACCATTTTACATGGAGGTAGGAAATTCGTCAAACTTCTTGTTTAGATGAGGAATCATATCTAAATGGGTGGAGCCCTTAATATCAGTGAATACTTTGATAGAATCAAAGTATAAAATTACCAAATGATAAGCTATATATTTTTACTACGTGATAAGATAACGAAACTACACGGCCCTTAAAGACAATCATAATAGGACAAGACGCGCATGAATAGCATGGGATATAGAGACTACCTGTGAGGTGAACGTCATGCAAATACATGTGGTGAAGTCCGGAGAGACATTATGGGCGATCGCCCGGAAATATCGTACGGATATGAATCAAATTATTTTAGCCAATCAGATGGAGAATCCTGGTGTGTTGGTAGTCGGCCAAGACCTCGTTATTCCTGAACCGGGGAGAGAGTATGTCGTACAGAGCGGTGATTCACTCTGGGGAATTGCACAGCGGTTTGGCATCTCTGTTCAAGAGCTCGCGGCAGTCAATCAAATTGCAAATCCATCGCTAATTTTTATAGGGGAAGTGCTTGTGCTACCTTATTTCCCCTATACGGTCCAGCAAGGAGACAGCATTTGGAGGATATCGCAGCAATTTGGGGTATCTGCCGATCGCATCGTTCAGGTGAATAATATCGCTAATCCTTCGTTGTTGTATGTCGGTCAAACCTTGTATATCCCGAGACGGCCAAGGCCTGTTAAAGAAATCAATGCCTATACGACGACGATGACGGAAGCAGGAAGGAATGAAGTCCTTGCGCTTGGTCGGAACTTCACTTATTTATCACCATTCACTCATGCCATAAGAGCAGATGGATCGATTACGGAGTTGAATGATGGAGCGGTGATAGAAGCGGCAAAGTCAAATAACGTGGCACCACTTCTCGTTTTGACTAATTTTTCTGGGCGGAAGTTTGACTCAG
>NZ_JRNX01000311.1 GCF_000786645.1 Halobacillus sp. BBL2006 | reverse complement strand
ATTTCCTCTTCCTTAGGGATCGTATTTTTCTCCATTTACTATGAAGTGAGACGTGCCCAAGTTTCGGCTGCACCCGATGTTGATATGCAGGCGGCGACACTGCAGACATTAAATGAAGCCTTCTTAGTTTCCGCCATCGTACTGCTGGTTGCTTTGCCGTTCTCTTTCATATTAAAAGGGGTCCAGGATGATGAGGATGAATCGAGCCAAAAACAAGCATAAGAAAAACGCAGGAGTCGCTCCTGCGTTTTTTTATACTTCTATTAAAGGGGTGTTACCCAACTCCAACCTCGAGAGGCTAACCTGGAGGTTTTCGCTAATTATTTATCTTTTGATTTCTGAATGCGGCGCTGCAGGTTGACGAGGCGGATCGCAACAGCAATGTTGAAGGTCGCAATGATCGACAATAGGATCGTAATTGCGTTCCAGATGGTGTCCTCTACCGCCTGGGCAGCGATATACGTAAAGGCCAGACCCAATCCGAAGTAGAGGAAAGCCATAAATAGTGGTGAAGTTCTCATATTAAAAAAGACCTCCAATAAAAATGGTTTCCAATTGTTCCTGCATCCGTCGGATATCCTCTTCATCAAGGAAGTACTGCGTGACAACGACAAACGAGTTCATCGCCATGTGAGCCACGATTGGTGTAATAATTCGTTTTGTTTTGACGTATAGGAAGGCGAATACCACTCCCATGGAGAAGTAGACTAACATGTGCTTAAAGTCAAAGTGAAAAGCACCGAAGATTAGGGCGGAGAAGAGCACGGCCACCCAGAAGTTCGTCCGTTCATAAATCGAACCAAAGATGACTTTACGGAAAATAATCTCCTCCGTGATTGGTGCAAATAAGACTGGTAATAAAATGAAGAGCGGTGATTCACGCGCAATCTCCATCAAGCCCATCGTATTTTCTGATCCTGGCGGGATGCCAAAGATGTTCGACTCAATCGCAGCCGCAATTCCTTGAGCAAATAAAGCAAGAAACACACCCGCGATCGACCAGAGGATGATGCCGCCTGGGCCGGAAGCGTCCCGACTCATTGAGGCTTCCTTGATATCCGGTTTAAGCATAAGCAGAATAATGATGGTCGCAATCGTGAAGCTGATCACCGACCAGACCGCAATCGCATCGAAATCACTCAACCCCATATTTTGGAGAAGCGGGACTCCGAGGAGCGCAGAAAGCTGGGCAATTACATATGTCATGATGATGTACCAATAGCGCTTAGGCAATACATTCACGTCCTTCTATATAGGTAGATACAAAATCAGCGGATGGAAGCTCTTCCATGCCGCAAGATATAACTCTCATAATGGATACTTTATGTATTTTATCATAGTTTTAAAACCACAAGTAAGCATAAGGGGTTGATGTAGGTTTTTTGTCGAAAAAAGATGAGAAAAATAATAACTTTTCTACTTGAAAAACGGACCTGAATTGATTATGATAAGAATTGTGTTAGCACTCAACAACATCGAGTGCTAATAAACGACAAAAAATCGAATTTAACCTTATCAAGGAGGGTGTCCTAATTGTTAAAGCCACTTGGTGATCGTATTGTTATTGAACTAGTTGAAGAAGAGCAGACTACTGCGAGCGGTATCGTACTTCCGGATTCTGCGAAGGAAAAGCCGCAAGAAGGTAAAGTTGTCGCTGTTGGTACAGGCCGTATCACGGATAACGGAGAAAAAGTCGCACTGGAAGTCGCACAAGGCGACCGCGTAATCTACTCTAAATTCGCTGGTACTGAAGTGAAGTTTGAAGGCAACGAATACTTGATTCTTCGTGAATCAGACGTATTGGCTGTCATTCAATAAGCCTCTACTAAAAATACTTATAAATGAATCGATACGATATTAATAAGGAGGGCATTTTTAATGGCTAAAGAAATTAAGTTTAGTGAAGACGCACGCCGCGCGATGCTTCGTGGTGTCGATACATTAGCAAATGCAGTAAAAGTAACACTAGGACCAAAAGGACGTAACGTCGTTCTAGATAAAAAATTCGGTTCTCCACTGATCACAAACGATGGTGTGACAATCGCAAAAGAAATCGAGCTTGAAGACCACTTCGAAAACATGGGTGCACAGCTTGTATCTGAAGTTGCTTCTAAAACAAACGATGTAGCGGGTGACGGTACAACTACAGCGACTGTCCTTGCACAAGCGATGATCCGTGAAGGTCTTAAAAACGTTACATCTGGTGCGAACCCAGTAGGTATCCGCCGCGGTATCGAAAAAGCGACAGAAGTAGCGACGGAAGAGCTACGTAAAATCTCTAAACCAATCGAAGGCCGTGAGTCTATTTCTCAGGTTGCTTCGATCTCAGCTTCTGATAATGAAGTTGGACAGCTTATTGCTGAAGCAATGGAACGCGTAGGAAACGACGGCGTTATTACAATCGAAGAATCTAAAGGATTCAACACAGAGCTAGAAGTGGTTGAAGGTATGCAGTTCGACCGTGGATACGCTTCTCCTTACATGGTTACTGACCAAGATAAAATGGAAGCGGTTCTTGAAGATCCGTACATCCTAATCACTGACAAGAAGATCAACAACATTCAAGAAGTTCTTCCTGTCCTTGAGCAAGTAGTACAACAATCCAAGCCTTTACTATTGATCTCTGAAGACGTAGAAGGCGAAGCACTTGCAACACTAGTTGTGAACAAACTACGCGGTACATTCAATGCTGTAGCGGTTAAAGCTCCAGGGTTCGGTGACCGTCGTAAAGCAATGCTTGAAGACATTGCAACACTAACTGGTGGCCAAGTGATCACAGAAGACCTTGGTCTTGAATTGAAGAATGCAACAATTGATCAGCTTGGACGCGCGTCTAAAGCGGTTATTACAAAAGAAAACACTACAATTGTTGAAGGCGCAGGAAACCCTGAGCAAATCTCTTCCCGTGTTGCTCAAATCCGTGCCCAAGCAGAAGAATCCACTTCTGAATTCGACAAAGAAAAACTACAAGAGCGCCTTGCGAAACTTTCTGGCGGCGTAGCTGTCATCAAAGTTGGCGCAGCGACAGAAACAGAATTGAAAGAGCGTAAACTACGCATCGAAGACGCCCTGAACTCTACTCGAGCAGCGGTAGAAGAAGGTATCGTCGCTGGTGGTGGTACAGCTCTAGTCAACATCTTACATGCTGTTGAATCTCTTGAGCTTTCTGACGACGAAGCAACAGGTGCTTCCATCGTGCTTCGCGCACTAGAGGAGCCAGTTCGCCAAATCGTCCACAATGCTGGCCTTGAAGGATCCATCATCGTTGAGCGTCTGAAAGGCGAGCAAGTCGGCGTAGGATTCAACGCAGCAACTGGCGAGTGGGTAAACATGGTCGACAGCGGTATCGTTGACCCAACAAAAGTTACTCGTT
>NZ_JRNX01000310.1 GCF_000786645.1 Halobacillus sp. BBL2006 | reverse complement strand
AAAGAAAGCCCGCCGATAATCAGCGAGCTTTACTTTAGAAATCAAATTACTTAAGTTCAACTGTTGCGCCAGCTTCTTCAAGCTGAGATTTCATTTCTTCTGCTTCTTCTTTAGATACGCCTTCTTTGATAGCGCCAGGAGCGTTATCTACAAGGTCTTTCGCATCTTTAAGACCAAGACCAGTGATTTCGCGAACCGCTTTAACAACTTTGATCTTAGAAGATCCAGCAGATTCTAGGACTACGTCGAATTCTGTTTGCTCTTCAGCAGCTTCGCCACCTGCAGCAGGAGCACCCGCAGCTACTGGAGCTGCAGCAGATACACCAAATTCTTCTTCGATTGCTTTTACTAGGTCGTTAAGCTCAAGAACAGACATTTCTTTAATCGCTTCAATGATTTGTTCGTTAGACATGAGAAATTTCCTCCTTATTAATTTTAAGTTTATAGGTTTAAACGAACGCTAACTTACGCGCTTTCTTCTTCTTCTTTTTGATCCGCAATAGCTTTTGTCGCGTATGCAAAGTTGCGGATAGGTGCTTGTAGTACGCTTAAGAACATAGATACAAGACCTTCGTAGTTTGGAAGGGAAGCAACCTCTTTGATTTGCTCAAGTGTGGCAACTTGTCCTTCAATCACTCCGCCTTTAATTTCAAGACTTTCGTGATCTTTCGCAAAGTTGTTTAGAACTTTTGCTGGCGCTACAGCGTCGTCTGCATGGAATGCTAATGCAGTTGGACCTTGTAGCACTTCGTGAAGTTCAGTTAGTTCAACTTCTTCTGTCGCGCGGCGAATCATCGTGTTTTTATGCACTTTGAATTCTACGCCAGCTTCACGCAGTTGAGAGCGAAGTTCTGTTACTTCGGCAACATCAAGACCGCGGTAGTCTACAACTACTGCAGATTTACTGTTGCGGAACTTTTCAGCTAGCTCAGCAACAACCTGCTGTTTCTGTTCAATAATACTGCTCATCGTTCCACCTCCTATTGACTGATCATCATACCGTTCGGAAGGGTTACATAAAAAGTACCTCCATGCAGACATGGAGGTACGTATGACAGAACAGGGCAACATGTGCGCTGCTCCGTTTATTCACACACCTCGGCAGGAAATTAAGCGGAGTTCCGCACCTGCTGTCTACGGTATAACGTATTCATTTATACAACATTACTAATTGTAACTAATCAGCAATGGAAAGTCAACAATAAATTATTTATTTCGTATAACTAGAAACATCAACTTTGATTCCAGGACCCATTGTTGATGAAACAGCAGCATTACGCATGTAAGTTCCTTTAGACGCTTGTGGCTTAGCTTTTACAAGTGTTTCAGTAATCGCTTCGAAGTTTTCAATCAATTTCTGCTCATCGAAAGAAGCTTTTCCGATTGGAACATGGATGTTAGCAGCTTTATCAACGCGGTATTCTACTTTACCAGCTTTGATTTCGTTAACAGCTTTTTCAACTTCAAATGTTACTGTACCTGTTTTAGGGTTTGGCATAAGACCTTTTGGTCCTAGTACTCGACCAAGCTTACCTACTTCAGCCATCATGTCAGGAGTCGCTACTACTACGTCAAAATCAAACCAACCCTGGTTGATTTTGTTGATTAGGTCTTGTTCACCTACGTAGTCAGCACCAGCTGCTTCTGCTTCTTTCGCTTTATCACCTTTAGCGAAAACTAGCACACGCTGAGATTTACCTGTACCGTGCGGAAGCACCATAGCTCCGCGAATTTGTTGGTCCGCTTTCTTAGGGTCAACGCCTAAACGGAATGCAGCTTCTACAGTTTCGTCAAAGTTTGCTTTTGCAGTTTCTTGTACTAGCTTGATCGCTTCTTGCACGTCATAAGCTTTTGTACGGTCAACAAGCTTTTGAAGTTCTTGTTGCTTTTTCGTTTTTTTAACCATTTTAATTTTCCTCCTTTGTGGTTTTAACGGATTTTCCTCCCACGAATAAAGGTTGCGAAAGAGGTTTTAGCTCCAGTTCCGCAACCTTTCCTATCTCTCTCCGAATGACGCTGTGTGGGATTAATCTTCGATTGTGATTCCCATACTGCGCGCAGTACCTTCTACCATGCGCATTGCAGCTTCAACGTCAGCAGCATTTAAATCAGGCATTTTTGTTTCTGCGATTTCGCGAACTTTATCGCGTTTCACAGTAGCTACTTTGTTACGGTTTGGCTCACCAGAACCTGATTCAATACCAGCCGCTTGCTTAAGAAGCACAGCAGCAGGCGGAGTTTTCGTAACGAATGTAAAGGAACGGTCTTCATATACCGTAATTTCAACTGGAATAATCGTACCCGCTTGTTCCTGAGTACGAGCGTTAAACTCCTTACAGAAACCCATGATGTTAATACCCGCTTGACCTAGTGCTGGTCCTACTGGCGGTGCTGGGTTCGCTTTACCTGCAGGAATCTGAAGCTTTACAACATTAATAACTTTTTTAGCCACGAGACACACCTCCTTAAAGTCCGTGATGTGGTAATAGGGATTACCCCTCCCACTCATTTTGCAATATGCTTAACGCCTCGTCGATTGAGGCACATAAAGAACATAAAAATTCTAGCATCTTTATTAGAAGAATGCAAGGGGGAGGGATGATTTTTTAAAAGGTCACTGAATTTCGGACATTTGGTTGATCCGGGCTGACCCAGGCGATCCCACATTTAAATCTATAATTTTTCGATCTGAGAAAAGTCTAGTTCCACCGGAGTTTCACGGCCGAACATGTTGACGTGGACTTTCACTTTTTGCTTGTCTGTATCAATGTATTCAATCGATCCAGTGAAGTTTGCGAAAGGTCCGTCCGTTACTTTAACACTTTCCTTCACCTCAAAGTCAACCTCTGTTTTCGGTTTTTCATTCATACCCATACGTTTGAGAACAGTGTCCACTTCTTCAGGAAGGAGAGGGATTGGTTTAGAACCGGAGCCAGTAGACCCAACGAATCCTGTAACACCCGGCGTATTCCGTACGACATACCAAGAATCATCGGTCATGACCATCTCAGCTAAAACGTAACCCGGGAATACTTTCTTCTTTGCGATTTTTCTCTTACCATTCTTAATTTCCGTTTCTTCGTCTTCAGGGACTAGCACACGAAAGATCTTGTCTTCCATTCCCATTGACTCGACACGCTTTTCTAAGTTGGTCTTTACTTTGTTTTCATAACCTGAGTAGGTGTGAACAACATACCATCTTTTTTCCATTTGAACAGGACAAATGCTTGCCCTTCCCTCCCTTATCGTGAATTTAATACTTTTTATTCCAACATAAAAAACCCGTTGAACGGGTTTTTTGTAAGTCTATCTCTTATTATAGCATAAAATCTACTGTACTATTCTTTAGCGATGAGTTCAAGTACCTCTGAAATACCAAGATCTACAACGGCAAAGAAAACAGCAACGAAAGCCACTGTGGCTAATACGGTAATCGTATAGCGTGTAAGTTCACGGCCTTTAGGCCAGCTGACTTTGCGCATTTCCCTAGCTACGTTCTTAAAGAACTTAAACATGGATGCCATACCCCCAAACTTGTGCCTTACGGCTTCTTTCTCTATTTCGTCTCGCGATGCAAGGTATGCTTACCACACCTCTTGCAAAACTTACGAACTTCTAGACGTTCGGATTGACTCGATTGATTTTTATATGAACTATAATTTCGATTGGAACATTCAGTACAAGCTAAGATTACTTTTTTTCTCATTGATTCGTCATCCTCTTCGTTAGAGGTTTTCACACTCAATAAATGTAGCACTCTTCACAGAGGCTGTCAATCTCGCATCTACAGAGTGATTTCGCTAATCTCCAAGTATTTTTCAAGCTTTCTTTTGACCCGTTGAAGCGCATTATCTATGGATTTAACGTGACGATCAAGCTCAACAGAAATCTCCTGGTACGAACGCCCGTCCAAGTAAAGGGTGAGGACTTGCTTCTCTAATTCGCTTAACAGTTCAGAGATCTTCTCCTCCATATCGGAAAATTTCTCTTTGTTTACGATCAACTCTTGTGGATCAATAGCTTTAGATCCAGCAATAACATCTAACAATGTACGATCAGACTCTTCATCATAAATAGGCTTGTCCAGCGAAACGTAGGAATTTAAAGGGATGTGTTTTTGTCTTGTGGCAGTTTTGATTGCGGTAATAATTTGACGGGTTACGCATAATTCGGCAAAGGCTTTAAAAGAAGATAACTTTCCTTCCTGGTAATCGCGAATGGCTTTGTAAAGACCAATCATACCTTCTTGAACAATGTCCTCCCGATCTGCGCCAATAAGAAAGTAGGTCCGAGCTTTTGCCCGAACAAAATTTTTGTACTTATTAATTAAATAATCGAGAGCTTGGACCTGACCTTGATTAATCCGTTCGATAATCGCTTCATCCTCAAGCTTGCTAAGATCCAACTCATTGATGTCCATCTCCGTTTGAATGATGCTCACACAGGATCCCCCCGACCGTGCTACCTCAATATAGCAATATTATACAGTAAGCGCTTGAAAAAGGTCAACAAGTTGTCAGAATTATTTATCTCCTCGACGCCATTTTTCAAATAATTCCCTTACTTCTTTATTCATCGGTATTTTCGGTTGATGTTGTACCTGATTATGAGTTTCTACATCCTTTTTTATTTGGTTTTCGATATTCTTAATCTCAATATAAAGCTCGCGGGCTGATTTTCGGAACGCTCCTTGTCCAAAGATTGTTCGTTGTTCTGCGTAGTCGGAGGTCGCTACATAAACCTGGGTACGCACATCATTTAATTCTCCGGCTAGTTTTTCGATCCGTTCATCGGCCGTTTCGTTCTCTTTTGTAAAGATCACGTCAACTTTGTAATTTTTGTGTTTTTTCTCCAAGCCCCGAACATGGTAAGCATCAAATACAACAATGATTCGATCACCAGTGTAGGACTGATACTCAGCTAGCATCTCTATAAGAAGATCACGGGCTTGGCCAAGATCTTTTTCTTTCAACCGTTTAAGCTCTGGCCACGCCCCGACCATGTTGTATCCATCTACAATTAGAACAATCATAGGTTATTCCCCAACCGGGTGACGCTTTCTATAAACTTCATACATCAATAAAGAAGCGGCAACAGAAGCATTTAATGAAGTTACTTTGCCTGCCATAGGAAGACTTACTGTCCAGTCACACTTTTCTTTTGTAAGCCGGCTCATACCTTTCCCCTCACTGCCGATCACAAGGGCGATTGGCATCGTTCCATCTAATTGACGGTAATCTTCCGTGCCTTTGGCATCCGTTCCGACCACCCAAACGAAACGCTCCTTTAATTCTTCAATCGTGCGCGCAAGGTTTGTGACCCTTGCAACAGGAATATATTCGATTGCCCCAGTAGAGGTTTTAGCGACGGTCCCGGTTAGAGCAACAGATCGCCTTTTCGGAATAATTACACCGTGGGCACCACTCGCATCCGCAGTACGAAGAATCGACCCAAGATTATGAGGATCTTCAATTTCGTCACATATGATAAAGAAAGGCGCTTCCCCTTTTTCCTCTGCTTTTGCAAACAAATCTTCAATATCACTGTACTCATAGGCAGCAACAGATGCTGCCAC